>SEDW01001174.1 GCA_004193325.1 Pseudomonadota bacterium
CGATACTGGTGGTCAAGGTCGGTCGTGACGAGTTTGATCGGAGTCAGTGGCGCGCGAAGTTCGTGGACCAGGATCTTCGCGACGCCTTGCCAGTTCTGCAGCGATTTGAGATCGCGGAGTTTGGAAGCCGCCCGCTCGCGCTCGTTGATCAGGGTCTGCACCCGGCGAACGATGCCTCTCGATATCCAGACCGATCCGAGGAGGGAAATGGCGAGGACGAGGAGCGTGATGATCACCGTCTGCGTGCGAATGTCCCGATCGATTGAAGACTGCGCGAGGAAAAATTCTTCCAGGGAACGCTTGGTTTCGAGCGTTTTTTGAAAGGCGGCTTTGTATTCAGCCTCCTTCTCAGGCAGCGCTCGGGCACTCTCGCGAAGCTGTTTTAAAGACTCGTCGAGCGTGGGTCGAATCTCTGTTTTGTCCGCCAGACTATAGACCAGGGCAACACTATCCTGCTGCAGCTTGAGCTGCAGGAACATGATGGGGAACACAGCAAGAGCGAGCAGTGCTGCGATGCGCAGCCAGATGTCTCGAATCATGGGGTGATCTCACTATCAATCAGAGTTTTTTCTGTTTCGAGATCCTTCGCCAGACGCTCCCAGTTGATTTCAAGGAGGCCTGAGCGGCCCTCACCCTTGTCTTTGAGCCTTTGCAGACCCTCGCCCATCACCGGGTTGAGCATAAGGCGATACTGATACTTGCGATGATCTCCCGCTTCCGCGAGAGACAGTGCGTGACAGATGTCTTTGGAGGCATCTTTCATGTTGCTCGTCGTCTTGCCCTTGCCAAGAACTTCAATGTTGAGCGTTTCATTCCAGAGATCAAATTCGATGCGGACGATTCTGCGAAAGGAATTATTATCATCCGCCGCGATACTGAGGAGCTTGAAGGGAATGCCGCTCTTGATACGGGGCAGTATTTCCTTGTCATGAATCGGTCCATACTGAGGACAGATATCGAGAGCCATGGCGCGTCCCATGCCTGCCCCTGAGAGGAGGCAGAGAGTCGCAAGATTGAGAGTGAGAAAGCGCCGCATTAGAAGAGCCTCCGGTTCCCGATGAGGAAGCCGAGGTTCGTTTCGAAGCTGGCGTTTTGTGTCTTAAAGAGGATCTCGCCATAGGCTTGATCCTTGGAATAAGGTTCAGAAAGATTATTGACAGCATCAAAGGTCGCGACACCGAGTCGAAGCGAAATGCGGTTGTCGGCATCAAATGCCGCAAATCCCTGATCAGCCTG
>SEDW01001175.1 GCA_004193325.1 Pseudomonadota bacterium
ATCGGTTGGGGTTGGCAGCCAGGCACAGGCGAGCTCTGGGGCATGGATCACGGCATCGACTGGATGGGCGATGACATGCCGGAGGAACTAAACCGCATTGAGAATGGTAAACACTACGGTTGGCCTTATCTTTTTGCCGACAATAAGGTGAATCCCCGTCTCGATGCCAGTGGCGGTATGAAAAAAGCCGAGTGGCTCAATCGCTCTTCGCCGATGGTCATGGGTTACAAAGGCCATTCCGCACCAATGCAACTGGCATTCTATAACTCCACGCAGTTTCCGAAAGACTATGAAGGAGATGCATTCGTCTCGATGCATGGATCTTGGAATCGCAAAACAGCTTCGGGCTACGAAGTCGTTCGCATCAACTTTGAAAACGGCAAACCTAAAGGGATCGAACCTTTCGTCACAGGCTTTGTTACAGGAGATGGCGAAAGCGGAAGACCCTGCGGGACAGCGGTCGCCAAAGATGGTTCGCTGATCTTCACTGATGATCGCAATGGAGTCCTTTACCGCGTGAGTTATGCCGGCAAAGAAACCGCGCGAGCGGCAACCCTGACCGTGCCTCCCGACGCCATGCTTTTGCAAACGCAGAGCAAAGCCAATCCAAAAATGGCCATGGCGCGCCCGGAGACCACGGATAAAGGCACATCGAAGATCACTCTGACTTCGAGCGCCTTTAAGGCGAACGCTAAAATCCCGAATGAGCATTCGGCCTACGATCAGGACGCAAGCTTTGATCTCAGTTGGTCCAAAGGCCCGGCCGGGACTGTGACTTATGTCATTATTATGGAAGATCCTGACAGTGATGCAGCTCCCCTTCCCACTCTTCACTGGCTCGCCTGGAATATTCCAGCCACTGAGAGCGGTCTAAGAGAGGGCCTGCAAAAACAGGAACGCATCGTTGATCCCGACGGTCTTCGCCAGGGTCCAAACGTGAGTGGCAGCGTGGGTTACTTCGGTCCTCGTCCACCGGCTGGTGACAAAGCTCATCATTACCACACCCAGATTTTTGCTCTCGATGCTCGCCTTGAATTGCCGCCGGCCTCAGATCGAGAAGCGGTACTCTCGGCGATGAAGGGGCATGTCATCGCCAAGGGCGAACTCGTGGGAATATTCCAAAGACCGGACAAGCCTAAAAAACCCTAAAAAAATAGGCCTGGCTCGAGGAGCCAGGCCTTTCTCACTTAACATTTAAATGAAGCTTGTATAACTCTGCGCAAATTGAGCAAGA
>SEDW01000208.1 GCA_004193325.1 Pseudomonadota bacterium
ATCCAAATCCACCGATGAAACCGCCGGCAAGGCCAGCACCGAAGCCGCCTCCCCCGCCGCCGCGACGATTGGAGATTAGAACGATGAGCACCACGATAATGAAGATGATCATCGGCAGCGCGCTTTTACCGCCACTGTTTCTCTCACGGCGAACCTGACGTTCACCACCGCCTTGCGCGAGCGTGAAACTCGGATCGGTCAAAGAAATAACCGACGCCACACCAAGCATGATGCCGTTATCAAAGTCCCCTGCTTTAAAGAGGGGCATGATCTGCTGACGAACGATCCGGCTCGATTGAACGTCGGTAAGAACCCCTTCATTTCCCTGCCCCACATCAATGCGGAACTTTCGGTCTTCGGCGGCCATGAGCAAAAGAACGCCATTGTCCTTGGTCGCCGAACCGAGCTTCCACTGCTCAGCGACTTTGATCGACAGGCCTTCAATCGTCTCGCCGTCAAGTTTAGGCAGGATCAGAATCGCAATCTGACTGCCGCCGCTATCATGAAGTCTTCGCAATTCCCGATTCAGATACTGCCGGGTTTGAGGCTGCAGCAATCCAGCCTGATCCATGACGGGATCAGTCAATGCCGGAATCACTGGAGCCGCCCAGCCGATTGAGAAGCTCATGAGCCAGACGATGCAGGCGGAAAGAAGGAGTTTACGCATTATTTGAACTCGACTTTAGGAGCCGACTCAATTTGTTTTTTCTCCGATTCATCGACAGTCCACTGAGGCATCTTCTCGTAGTGGTAGATCAAAGAGTTCACAAAGCTCGTTGGGGGAACTGTGACGAGATCGTTGAAGCCTTTGATGGTTTCGATATAACGCTGACGCGCGATGGTAATACGGTTTTCTGTGCCTTCGAGCTGAGCCGACAGATCACGGAAATTCTCGTTCGCCTTGAGGTCCGGATATTTTTCGGAGACGACCATCAGTTTGCCAAGTGCCTGGCTCAACTGCCCTTGAGCGGCCATGTACTGCTGCAGTTTTTCGGGAGACATGCTCGAAGCATCGACCTGAACGGACGTGGCTTTCGCACGCGCTTCCGTTACTTGAACGAGAGTGTCCTGCTCGTGGGTCGCATAACCTTTGACCACATTCACCAGGTTGGGAATCAGATCAGAGCGTCGTTTGTACTGATTGGTAACTTCTGCCATCGAGGCATCCACACCGTTTTTCGCCTGAGGAATGGACTGAAGTCCGCAGGATGTGAGCAAACTGCCGATCACAGCAAGGGACAGAGCAAAACGGAGAGACGACTTTTTCATGGGATAAAACTCCTTTGAGCGTAGCGGAACGCCGCCACTAACTTTAGCCTACGACAATAGCCGATCCATCATAGGAAGAAATTAAGAAAACTTAAGGAAGCTTCCCTTTGAAGATGCGATCAGCACGGCCCGCCTCTATTCCTGAAGGCCTTGGGATCAATGGCGAAAGCGAGGCTCCGAAAATGATCTGATTTTCACCATCAACTTCGACAAGGTCCCGGTATTCTACTT
Source organism: Pseudomonadota bacterium (assembly GCA_004193325.1). GTDB lineage: Bacteria > Bdellovibrionota_B > Oligoflexia > Oligoflexales > Oligoflexaceae > Oligoflexus. The sequence continues at coordinate 1,501 of SEDW01000208.1, forward strand.
TGGCAGTGCCGTAGGTCATGCAGCCAGTCTCTGCGGTAGCTGTCAGATCTCTTGTGGATTCCGACTGCCAGTCTTCGACCGCACAAAATTTCTGATCATTCCAAAGCTGCAGCCCATCGTTCGTTTCCACAGTGGCGACGACTTTGGTGAACTCAATATCCACATTAAATAGAGAAATCTCCCGACGAACCTCTAAGGAGTATTCACCGCTGTGAGTCAGTCGGCCCGCTAGATTCTGACAAGCGAGATCGGTATAAAGATCCTGAGTGCGCACGACTCCATGCTCGTCGTCAAAGCTGTAGCTGACGATTGAGGAAGGATGCAGTTCGGTATTGGGAAAACAACTCGAGACCCAGTCGCCGCTCAGCACCGAACGCGACTTTTCGTCGGTCGGCTCACGGCAGGAAAGGGAAAGACTGAGGAGGATAGGCAAACAAAAGAGGGATTTGTGAGTCATGATCATAGAATAGCCTCATACAAAAAACTCATGTTCTAGATATAACATGAGTCTTTGCCGAAGCGAGAATTAGATAATTTCGATGTCGCCGCCCATGGCCTGGAGCTTGGGTACGAGGTTATCGTACTTTCGGGTCAGTTCGTGGTAGTTCGTGAGGTGGGTGACGCCTTTGGCGACCAGCCCCGCGATCACCAGGCACTTGCCGGCACGAATGTCGGTCGGTAGAGCGAAGTCGCGGCCATGCAGTTCGGTAGGTCCTTGAATAATCGCCGAGTGAATGTAGTTCGTGTTCCGGAACCGGCAGCTCGACTCCCCGAGACACTTGCTGGTCACACTGATCTTGGCGCCCATTTCATTGAGAAAGGACGTGTAGCCCAGGCGCTCTTCGAAAACTGTTTCATGGAGAATGCTGATGCCCTCAGCTTGGGTAAGCAAAACCATATAGGCCTGCTGCCAGTCAGTCATGAAGCCGGGATGCACTTCGACTTCGATGTGTGTTCCGCGTAGGCGTCCAGCCGGAGCCTTCACAAAAATCCCTCGGGAATTGACAGTGAACTCCCCGCCCATCCGCTGAATGAAGTTCAAAAAGCCATAAACCGGCCCGTGATCCACGCCTTCCAAAAGCACGTCCCCGCCCGTGGCAAGTGCCGCCGCTGCGAAGGAAACGGCCTGATTGCGATCGAACATACAGCGCATCTCGCAGCCCTTAAGCTTCGGTACGCCTTCGATAATAAAGGTTCGATTTGGAGTCTGCGTGATATCCGCGCCCATCTTCTGGAGCATCTTACAGAGTTCGATGATCTCGGGCTCGATCGCTGAGTTCTCGATGATCGTCCGGCCCTTGGCGCGGGCGGCACTGATCAGAAGACTCTCGGTCGCCATGACCGAAGGAAAAGGCAGCTTGATGTGAGCGCCGCGAAGTCCATGCTCGTCGACCGATAGGTGGTACTGATTATCCACAACTTCAACGTGAGCGCCCATCTGAGCGAGCCCGTCGACGTGAAAATTAACAGGCCTCTTGCCGATCTTGTCGCCACCCAGCGCACCAAAGAAACTCACTTTGCCAAAGCGCTGGAGCAAAGGCCCGGCGCAGAGCACCGCGATGCGGTTCTTTCGACAAAGATCTTCGGGAATAGCCCACTTATCCACGCCTTTGGCGCAGACTTCGATTATGTCACTGTCATGAGTCTTGACGCTGCCGCCGAGGAATTGGAAGAGGTTCTCGACGATCTTGCGTTCGTCGACATCCGGGGCACCTTTGATAAGAACGGGTTCGTCGGTGGTAAGGGCGGCGATGATCGCCTTGGTCACCTGGTTGGAGCTACCCGCGATGGATATCTCCCCCTTGGTCAACTTTTTACCACCCGTAATGCGGAGCCGCTGAGCTGGCTTCATCATGAACCTCTCCTTGTGTTCGAAACGAAGAAAACTAACTGCCTGAGAGGCGCGGATTAGAGCTGAAATTGTTCCTGAAGAACTTCCAGTTCCGCATATTCGCTGACGGAGTGCGGGTTGTTCACCCAATCTGCGTCGACGGTGACTTCGAGTTCAAGGAAGACCTTGCCTTCGAAATGCTTCTCAAGGCTCTGGCGCGCTTTGCTGCCGAGCTCTTTGATCTTCGATCCACCTTTGCCAACCACAATTCCTTTGTGCTGCAGGCGGCCGACGATGATCAGAGCATCGATGCATACGATTCCAGGGTTGAACACTATAGTATCAACCTTAACGGCGAGATGGTAAGGCAATTCCGCGCCAAGGCAGCGGAAAGCCTGCTCACGGATCAATTCCGAGCAGACAAACTTCTGGCTGCGATCGGTGAGATCGTCAGCAGGATAGAGCCATGGGCTCTCTGGGAGTCTTTGGGTGATGACAGCAAGAATCTCTTCGAGACTCTCTTTGCGCTTGGCTGAGATAAGGAATGGATGATCGCCGACGAGGCGAGCGGCTGCTTCCGGTCCGACTTCCTCTTTCGCGGCGGCCATCATTTGCTCGCAGCGATGAATAGGACTGTCGAGCACTTCGCGTTTCACCTTGTCCGTCTTGTTCAGACAGAGAAGGACTGGCGCCTGCGCAGACTTCAAAACGCTTTTGAAGAATTCGAAATCAGGTTCGAAACTTTCTTCTTCAGCATCGAGCAAATAAACAACAGCGTCCGCCTGATCGAGTACCGACCAAGCCGCGCGGTTCATAAGTGAGTTAAGAGCCACTTTCTTTACCGTCCGGTGGATACCCGGAGTATCGAGAAAGAGCATCTGCACATTGTCCTGGATTCGAATGCCAAGGATCCGTGCACGTGTGGTTTGAGGTTTGTTGGAAACCCCAGCTATTTTTTGACCAACCAGGGTGTTGAGAAGCGAACTCTTGCCGGCATTAGGACGTCCGAGTATCGCGATGTAGCCGCACTTCTGGGTCATATTTTCCCTCATATCTTGAACTGAAACGAGTCGCAGAATGCCTCCCCTTCATGGATTTGGCAAGCGCCAAACAGCGTCCTAGCGACTTAGTGACACAAAAATTTGGCTAAAATACAAGTAAGATGCCGCAAAGGCAGGCAATTTGGCAGTCGATGGACGATTGCTGCGCAAGCCTGAGCCATTTGACTGGGATTAGGCCGAGGCCCATCTACTAGCGAAAGATTGCAAAACGAAAGGTGCAGCAAAATTTTGCCGACAGGATTTTTGCCTTCTTAAAAAAATGTTCGCCGAACAAAAAATATTTTTCAGACTTCAAAAATGAAGAGGCTCGATTCATTCAAATTAAGAATGTCATCTCATCTCTCGCGCGCAGTACGCCGACAGAAAATATTCCTCCTCTTGCATTTTGCAAGACATGGCCGAGAAATGCGCAGTATCCCCCACTCATCCCACCAAACGGAATGAATTCCAATGAAATAACTTTTTTAAAAAAGGTTTTTTACTTGGGACTTAGTTCGTCTAGACTTAATGTGGACGACAATTCAGAACTCGGAATTTCTATACTACGGAGCTCTCATGTTGAATCGCGTTATGAAATCCAGCCTTGTCCTTTCCGCTCTTGCGCCCTTTGCACTAAGCTTTTGCTTGTCGAGCGCTGCCTCGGCTGCAGAAGGCTCAACCGTGTTTTGGGTGGATCACGACATTCTTAAATGGACATCGCGCACGGATGAGCCTGATCAAGGCAGCGATACCGATCACAACGCTTTGCAGACCACTCCTAACGATGTGACCATCGGGATCTTCTGGAAAGACTATGGTATCTATGTAACGCCAGGCGATGCCGGCGGATTGGTGAGCGGTAGCTACTACTTCACCAAGCAGATTGAAGCGGGTTTACAGCTTGGATTTGATAACAGCAAAGATGAGAACAAAGCCGGTGCTGCTACCACAACAGTCGAGCGCAAAGAGACCAGTGTTGGCATCTTCGGGACCTATTACCTTCCGGTTAACACAGATGGAACTGCTGAGTTTACGCTGAACTATCTCAATTCAAGAGAAAAAACTGAGACGGAGACAAGCAGCGGCAACGTCTCGACCACAGTCACCAACTCTGACTCGAAAGCCAATGGCTTCGGCATACTTGCTCAGTATGCTTACCAAGTTGCGCCGCACTTCAACTACGTTCCTGGTATCAGCTACGGCAATTCCTCGATCAAAAACGATACAGCTTCGACCAAAGACAAGTCGAACGTTCTCACGCTGAATATCGTTCACTTTCGTTACGTATTCTAAATCCTAGATTTGCAGGCCTTGCCGAAGAATTCGGCAAGGTCTCTCTCGACGTTCAAGGATTAAACTTCCAGAGGTCTGACAAGTTACCGATCGTCCCCGCCACATCCTTACCGCGTCCACCAAAAATCCAGAGACTATCATCAGCATCAATCATGACGGAAGCATTGCGCGCGCCTGGGACATTACTTGGGACGTATATTCCCTTTGTTCCATAGTTCGCGTCGGCGAGTGGAGTGTCACTGCCGAAGACCCAAATCCAATTCACTCCGTCCCATTCCCAGAGGTCATTGAAAGGCACGTGACCGCCTTG
>SEDW01001176.1 GCA_004193325.1 Pseudomonadota bacterium
CTTTCGATGGATAAACGTCTTAACGATACGGTCCTGGCGAATAGCTATGACGCCGGACATCAAAGTCTATCCTGGGATCCAGGCCAACCTGGTGGTCTCCTTTCTGGTATCGATCTCGCCTCGATTATCGAAAGCCCCGATGCAGCGGAAATCGTGCCGAACCTTCCGGTACAGCCGCTCTATTACGCCTTGAAGCAACGCGGCTTCGAAGACAGCCTTGAAATTCTCGCGCTTCTTTCAACAGAACAAGTCGTTCACATGGCTGACTATGAAGCTTGGGATGCGGATGATTTTTCACAACGCCGCATGCTTAATTTTCTCAAATATTTTGGCGAAATCTCTGCCGAACAACTTTATACCCGCTTCGCTGACCTCGACGAAGAATATCAAATCGCGACGCTTGAAGGTCTTCTGACCGTCTACGAAGTCGAGCATATGTTCGATCTTCCGCATGATGTCGAAGAACGTGCTTTCAAAATGCCTTGCGACACCGTCTTCTACGAGATCCATCTCGAAAGCAAAGACGATGTGGAGTTTGTTGAGAAGCTGATGGAAAGCGTACGTGAACACAACATGGTTTACGCCTATGCTCTCCTCAGTCATGCAACCCACAATCCTCCGGCTGAAAACGAAGCTCAGGTTGGCCGCTTCCGTCGCGCCCGTCTCGAAGAAGACGGTTTTGTGAGCTACGAGGAAAGCCTTCGTATCTTCACTCCTATCGATCGCCGCGCTCTTCGCCTCAAGTGGGAGGAGAAAGAGCATCTCAATGCCAAAGAACATTCCAAAGATGCTCTTATGCTGCATGGATCCGATCTCAACTTCCTCGATGCCTGTCTCATGCGTGCGCGTGAAGATGGAGCCGAGGTTGAAGAACTCTTTAACGTGCACCAAAGTCTTCTCTACCTCGCCAATGCTCTCTGTGCAGCGGCGCGCGTGAATGTCGATGATTTGCACGGTCTCCACCGCGTGCTCGAGCAGGGCAAGGCTTTATCGAGTCTTGGTCTTGAGTTCCTCTCGGACGGCAGTATCGAAGTCGGCGCCAAGATCATTATGAGTGAGCACCCAAAGACCCTCTTCCAAGCGGGCTACGGTATCATCGAAGATCTCCGAGCCGGCACTATCAAAGCTCTTAAACGCATGGGTCTGCCGCGTGCAGCCTATCTCGAGCGTCTCTATACCTCGCGTCAGTGGGGGCAGATGCTCCTCGACATCGACAGAAACTGGCTCGAACT
>SEDW01001177.1 GCA_004193325.1 Pseudomonadota bacterium
TGGCTCGTCCTAAAAAAAATCGGTAGTTTTACCTACCGATTTTTTTCGCTTAAAATTCTGGGAGAATGTCAGGAGTTAGAAACTGCGGGCACATCAAAACTCACACAACGAATATGCTGTCCACCCTGGGTAAAGCTTAGAATCTTCCCAACATGCTTCGATCCCACACCCTTTTCAAAAGCATGAAACGCCTTCGAATCAGCAAGCAGGACAAAACCAAATCGTCTCTGCTCCGGAGCAAAAGCTTCGTGCAGCCAGGTCCCAAGCTTGAGATAGAGGTCCTGAGTGTCTTCGCCATCCAATCGCAGACCATAGGGAGGATTCAGTGGAACAAAGATGTTCTTCGCGCCGGCCGGACACTTATCTTCAAGAAAATCGGTACCCGCAGTCTCCCACTGACCCGCAATGGAGGGCCAGCTCTTCTCCGCGTGCTGGAGATTGGCAGCGAGGACTTCGATGCCCTTCTTGTCCCATTCGATTGCGCGGGCCTTGACGGTCTCGCGCTGGATGTTGAGTTTGGTCTTAAAGAATTTCCAGGTGACCATCGGGAATTCTGGAAGCGACTCGATGCTCTTCAGAGGGCGCCAGATGTCGAGCGAAGGTCTTTGCTCATAGAGCCAGGATTCCATCACCAGAGTTCCGCTGCCGGCGAAGGGCACATAGATGAGGTCAGGACGCTCGTTGTCACAGGTCCAGCGAATCGCAGCAGCAGCGAGGTGCTCCTGCAGAGGCGCGGGGTGGGTGTAGTCGATCTTGTAGCCGCGACGGAAGAGTGGATCGGCTGAGAGCGCGAGGTAGACCGAGCAGCGGTTTTCCTTTTGTTCAACACGGACCGTGTATTTCGAATCTTTCTCGCCGTGACCCTTGTTCGAGAGGATGAGGCGGGCGATCTTCTCGAGCTTGCCCTCGTGATACATCGCCGAGCGAAAGGACTGGACGCGGACTTTGACTGAAGCATTGGCTTCGAAGTAATGCTCCCAGTTGATGCTCTCGAGAAAGGATTCGTATTCGCCAAAGCTGCCGACGTGTCTTGTTTCGAGACGCCAGAGAATTTCTGAAGCGGTGAGCATCCGAATCGGGAGCTCAAGCATTTGGCGGAAATCGATATTCGAAACTTCGATGCCGTCATCATCTGTTGTGATCACGGGCACGAATTTATAGGGCTGAAGAGGAGATTCCAAAACTTCCTGGAGTTCTTCTAACAGCACGCCTCGCCAGCCTGGGCCCGAGTC
>SEDW01000209.1 GCA_004193325.1 Pseudomonadota bacterium
GGAAATAGACCGTTTCTCCGTCTCGTTCCTGAGAATCCAGTCAATTTTCAACTCGCCAATAAACTCGTCTATGCTGTCCATAGTTATGGCTTTATCGGTCCGAAACATAATGGTGATGATCAGACATCCAAGGGCCAGCTTCGCTACAGTCAAATGGATGAAGACACTTTGAGAAGGCTCTGGCAGGAAGAATGGGCCTTCGTTCTCGAATCACAAAAATTCTACACGGCTCCAATCTGGATGAGTGAGTTCGGCATCGGTCAGAACCTTCCGGATGAAGGCGATCAGCGCTGGTTTCACGCCTTGAGTCGCTTTCTGTCCGAGCATGAGATTGGCTTTGCCTACTGGCCGCTCAATGATGAAGCCTACGGACTGGTGGATTCAACCTGGACCAGAAAATTGGATCAGGACTGGCGATCACCCGACCTCAAGCGTCTGTTGAGAGAAGACGCAGTGCTGCGGGTCGACGACGAGCGCAGCTTTCAATCTCTCGATATCAGACGTTCCGATGACAATCAATCGCGGCAGGATCAGGACTGGTTAGCCGGAGCCAGCAAAGGGACCTGTACGGAATCTTCGAGACTTGTCGGTATCAGCCGCGATCAGAGAGCGCTATGCATCGATGATGGTCGCGCTCTCGGGAGCGAGTATCGAGTCGAGGCCGTAGCAGAATCTTATTCGGTGCAAGGCTATGATTGGGCACCTTCAACGACGAAATATGAATGTCCCGAAGGCTTTGCGGCGGCGGGATTCAGTAAGCACTACTGGGGCACCAGCGGTCTCTATTGCCGGCAGAGTGCAGGCGCCACGCACAAGCGATGCGAGGTCTTAAGTATCGAGAGCGGGGACCAGAGATTGTCGACTGCGGCCGGGGATTTTGCAGGAGGGTCTTATAAAGCTCAATGCCGCGATGATCAATATCTCGGCGGCATCGCTCAGAAAAATGGTTTGGTGCAAAAGGCTCTTTGCTGCTCTTACTGAATTAATTATTAAGGTTTTTGAAAATACTGGGGTTCCGAGCTTTGCGGAACCCTTAGTTTTTTCTCCATATCCTCAGTTTGCTGCTTGGTCTTCTTAAAGACTGCTGACCAATCGATCTCAGTCAAATCCCGCTTATCTTCGATAAAAACGGACGTGAATGCCAAACCAAAATAGGTGGCGACATCTCCCGATCCACAGCCGAAGCTCGGACGGTCCGATCGTGCGGCTGTGAGGATATTGATGTGGCTTAACTTGGTGAGGCCGCTCGTAGACTTCCTGATGTCATTGTCATCCGAAATAAATCCTCCGCTGTAGCAGCCCTGAAATATAAAAACTTTCTTGGCTTCGGCTTCGAGTGGAATGACAGATGCAATGGAATCCGGGGTGAGGTGATTCGCGCTTTCGCAATCATTGTCACCGTTATCAATGATGAGAGAAGGAGCTCTGACATAACAATCCTTTTCCCCCTTTTCCGGCCGGTAGTTGGAAGGGGCCGCACCGTGAGACGTTGCATAGAGGAAGACGTTTTTGGGATTGGCGAGGAAGGCCCTTTGCAGAGCACGAAGTATTTCGCCGCGATCTGATGCACGGCAGGCTTTGAGAAGCGGCGCGATTTTGTCGAACTGAGCCTTATCCCCAAAGTATTGGAAGGGATCCGGCTTGGCATAAAAACATTCGATCTCATCAGCGTTGACTCCACGGTATTGAACGAGCTCATTTATCCAAACGACCTCTTGGGCAAAGTTGGCATTTTCTGCGCTGCCAGCAATGAGAATGGCTCGCGCGGGCCTGGGACTTGGTTTGGTATTGAAGACGAGAGGAGCCTCGATCACTTTATCGTGAGGCACCTTAAGCCAGTCTTCGAGCGCCTCGAGTTCGTTGGACCCGTAGCGTTCGATCGGTTTTGCCAGGCCGGGGGAATAAAGTTTGAAGCCCGGATATACGGGTTGCATTTCATATTGTCTGCGCGTTTTCTCGTCGCGAGTGACATCGACTCGAAGGACGAGATAGCGACCGGCGCCAGCCTTCGCGAGCCTCGATACATCGCGCTTGATTGCTTTACAGACTTCGCACCAGTCGGTGACGAACTCAATGAGGACGGGCTTATCTTGATTGGCTTTGACGATGGAATCGATGAGTTCGGGCTTGACCGTGACGACCTTGCCTTCTGCCGCAACCGTCAGGGCCTCGGGAAGCGAGTCGATCGCGCTGGAGTGGGCGCAGGCCTGTAGTAAGAGGATCGCCGCGATCGACAGAATTCTTAAGGCTTTGATGGAACTGAGCATGGAAATCCCGCGTCTTGAGTTGGGCTCGACAGGATTATCATAGCAGGTATTCCGCGAGTAGCTCCAAAGACTTTAACCTGCTCGAAACCGTTCTCAACCGAGGATTTACAGTGCGTAAGTCTAAAACGCTGGATTTGGACCTGCCAGTTTTCGAAGAGACTCTCGCTCTGTCTTGCTTAAGATGTAGGGCTCAACACGAGGAGTTTTTGAGTCTTCATCAAAAAACGGGCTGGGCTTGTTAAGTCCTTTTGCGAGACCGCTCAAGAAATATTGAACGACTCCAAGCATAAACTTTAGCGAAGGACGATTGGAGCTACCCGGCGGCAGTGGCCCGATTCCAAAGTCTGACATCATGCGCTCGAGGACAGGTCCCGTAGCAGCATCACGGGCAGGTAGGCCGCCAGTCGGTTTGAGAATTGCGGTAAATGTACCGGCAAACGGAACCCAGGGCGCCATGGTGTTGGCAATTGGGGTGTTGCAGCAACCGGCATAGAACCGGAACATTCCTTTCGGACTAAGACGGGCACATTTTAAATGTTCGACCCCGGAATTAAATTTGATCTTGGCTGGGCGCAGAGGAGTGATGTCAGTGCCGCCGTTGGCATCCAGAATATCTTTGGAGCGCCTGAGGAAGTGAGCGTAGGTTTGGCAATCATCGCAGAGGCAGATCATTCGGTTGCCAGAGCTGGTATCAACGTCAAGGGCTGTTCCGCGGAGCTTGCCGCAGTCGCACTGAATGGGAATGTTCATAATCCTGTCCTCGAAGAGGTGGTGACATTCCTGTATATATCAACTGAAGGCTCAGTGGGCGAGAGAAAAAGCGAATTCCACGCGGCGGTTTTTAGCCAGAGCGGCTTCGCTTTGTCCTTCTGCGGCAGGCTTTTCTTTGCCGAAGCTGCGCGTGTCGAGACGATTTTCAGGAATGCTCAGGGTCGCTAGATATTTTTTTACAGATTCTGAACGACGTTGGCCCAGCGCGAGATTGTATTCAACTGAGCCGCGACTGTCGCAGTGGCCCTCGATATTTAACTTGGTGGCATCATGGTCTTTGAGGTACTCGGCAAGAGCATTGAGATGCTGCATGCCCTCTTTGGTAAGGGTGGAATCATCATATTCAAAGTAAACGATTTCAGTCTGGAATTGGACCTTGCCGCTGATGTCATCGACCTGGAACGCTGGCTGAGTAGTTTTCTTTTTCAAGGGATAACTTACGATGGCCTCGACACTGGGCTCAACTTTTAGGTCTCGTCTGGACTTGCCATCGAGGGCGTCACGCATCTGTTGGGCGTTTTGAATGGCCTGAATCGGATCTTCAAGATTTTTGTCACCACTGCAGGCGTTGAGACTGAGGATGAGGGTCAAGGGAAGGACAAGTGTTTTAAACATCATAAGCGGTTCCAATCCGTTGAGTCGTGAGATCTTAGCCTTGTATTGCAACGGTCGAGCCGAATGTTAGGATGGCGTTAGGCTTGAATATTATTGAGCTAAATCTTTGGGCTTTGCCCGGATAAGCCGCCTGCTGTCAGCTTTCTGGGCATTTTGCTATAATTGGGAGACAAAGTTTACAGTCAGGACCTGGCAGGAATCGCTTTGATTTTGCGAGGCTTACGGAAGGATTTACGAGAATGGTTCTAAAATATTCTTCTCTCGCAGTCTGCATGATCTTTCTGCTCTCGATCGGATGCAAATCCGCAAATAATGAATCAAAAGCGGCAGAAGCCGAAGTCACCTCCCTCCCACTCCTCGGTGTAAGTTGCACGAGCAGCAGCAGCTATCGCCTCGAGTCGGGCTCTCAAATCAGCTGGCGCATGGGCAAGTTGATTCAGGGGAGTCCTGATTTGATACTTGTCGATGGGAGTATGGGAGTCGACGGGGTCTGGAGTTTTGATTCGGCCTCGCTAGTCGGCTCACGTGCAGAATTTCTCTTCGACGTCAGCTCCGTGAAGAGCGACACGCCGCTTCGCGATGAAAGAATAAAAACCTTCGTTCTCCTCGCACCAAAAAGCCTTCCCGTTCGTCTAAGTGTCGATGCCTTCGATGCCAAGGCTGAAGAGTTTAAGGACGGTGATTCTCTCAATATCCAGGCCTTTGGCAAGCTGTCGATTGCCGGTCAGGATTCGAGTCGTATGAAACTGCCGCTGCATGTGGAAAAAAAAGATGGCAAGATTCTTGTCTCCACTCTTGAAGCGATCAAAGTCAACCTGCGTTCCGACGAGAGAATCAATGGGATTAACTTGAGTGAACGACTTGCTGAGCTCCTGACCCAGGTGCCTGGCGTGTCGCTCTATGATTCTACCGAGATTAGTCTGAAGCTTAGTTTCAAGCCTTACGACTGCAGCTCGGGCCGTTGATCGCAAGTATTTATGTATCGAAATGGCAAAGGCTTGAGCATGACGCTCGAGCCTTTTTTTCGTTCGAGGCCGATCGACCTGATGCGTAAACTTAATCAGAAGTTTCGGGTCGGGCAATTTCGTCAGGATTCACTTTGAATATTTGGTGATTCCGGTCTTTAAAATTCGGCTGAAAAACTCTGTTTTCAATACTGATTAAACCATCACATTTTGCGTCAATAAATGGCATTTTATCGAATTGAAACAATGTGTTGTCTGGCATCATCTTTCGGCCGGAATGTGAACGGATTTTAGGTCCTTTAGGAGGCTCCTCCAGCGACGATATCCTTAATTGTGGGTAATCAGAGTTTCAGAGGACGATTCTAAAAACGTCCTTCAGGTATGGGTGATCAGGGACATGGGAATTGTAACGAGGATCATAAGTTGCTGTCTGGAGGGAAGCGAAAGCTTTCTAAGAGCGTTCGTATATACCACGGTTCTTCTTCTCGTTTCGTGTGCAAGCCTCGACGATGCAAGTGCTTCCAACGTCGGAGTTGAATATTCAAGCGGTAAGATTGATGTCAAAAGCGAGAATTCGGAAGAGATTGAAAAGACTGGCGACATGAATCTGATCCGCGTTTATTCCTATGTGGACTACTCTCGCCTCAATCTTTCCCTTGGCCTCGGCCTTCAATCATCAGAGATAACAGGGATCGACCACGCTAAGGGCGTTAAACAATTCTACAGCCTGAAAGCTCCCACTCTCGATGTCGGCGCCCATTTCAGAACCTGGTACGGCCTCTACCTGGGACTGCTCATCCGGAACCAGGTCGGCAAAGGTGCAAGTTACGGTATCGAGGACGAGGGCAAAGTCGTTTACGTGCTTTCGACCGGCCCCTCGATTTTCTATCGCATGATGATAGGCAACTTAGGTGTGAATGCCGGATTTGTCCTGATGAGTGCATCGGGCAAAGGCCGCAGCTCAACTACCCAGGCCTTTAGCGTCGGGCTGAGCTACACCTTTGATGAAGTCGCAAAAAAATCTCGAGATTAAGTTTCAAACTGGGCGATTTGGGTAAAAAAACTTGGGTAAAAAGGGAAACACGATGAAACACTCAATCCTGAGCCAGACAGTCCAAAGGAAATGGAAAGCCGCTGTTCTTTCCTCTTCGCTTTTGATTCTCCTAGGAGCTTGTGACTCCGAGCAATATACTCAGTGTTTGAGCAATGGCGAGACAGTCACCGTGAGCACAGCTGCTACGGACTGTCCCTCTGAGGCAACCCAGGCTTCCTCCGGGATCACGAATAACACTGTAACCACTCCCACCGTGGTCCCTGTAACGGAAACGTCCACAG
>SEDW01001178.1 GCA_004193325.1 Pseudomonadota bacterium
ATCCTCGACTACAGAGGCTACGGCCTGCTCGAGCTCAGCAAAGCCTGGGAGAAGATTACTCTCGAGACGCAGATCAACATCGCCAAAGAACCTGGAGTCGAAGTCTCCGTTTCTTATCCTTTGAACAATGCATTTCGCTGGTTCGTGAAAGTGAATAAAGGCTATGGTCAATCGTTGATCGAGTACGATCGTGATACGACCCGTTTTGGGGCAGGTATTGCTCTTGAGAACTATAACGATAATCGCTAGTCGGACGATCGCAGATTAAAACCGAAAGACACGGCAGCGACCACCGATGCCTGAGGACCTATGCCAAAGCCAATGCCCTATGCCATCGACCTTCCGACGCCCGAACGCATTCCCATGGGCGCGCCTTCCCGTAGCCTCAAGCCTTTGAAGAGCTGGATGCCGCCAGGCTTTGCCGTAAACTTCGCCTTTGGCCTGCGCCGTCTCCTCATCGGTCTGGCCAATAGCATTGTCCCAACGTCGTTGCCCCTTTTCGAAAAATCGATGGGCATGATGGATACGGTGATGCTTTCAATCGCAGCTCGTTATGAGATCGCCGATATGCTGGAGGAGGCGCCTCAATCTGCTGAAGCGATGGCGAGTCGCCAGGGAATCCATTCTCAAACACTGCACCGGGTTCTTAGAGCTCTGGCGAGTCGAGGCATTTTTCGCTTGGATAGTGCGGGGCGCTTTCACAACAACCGCCTGTCCAGAGCGCTTCTCAAGGCCAACGCCACGGCGAATCGGGAATGGGCTCAATACTTCGGTTCGCAGTCGAATATGTTAGCTTGGCTGAATCTTCCCAACACCATGGCCTCAGGAGCTTCCAGCTTCGATCAGCTCTTCGGCATGACAGTCTGGGATTGGTTTGAAAAACATCCCGATGAGCAGGAGATGTTCGCTCACAGCATGATGGGCGTAACCGCGCTCCAGGCACCGATCATTGTGCGGGCTTATCCCTTCGGCGAGATCAAGACTCTTTGTGACATCGGGGGCGGGCGAGGCACGCTCTTGTCCGAGATCCTTGTCCATCACAAGAATCTCCAAGGGATCTTGCTCGATGCGCCCGGCGTTCTCCAGTCCGCAGACGCTCTTCTCAAGGCGAAGGGCGTCGCATCAAGAGTGGAAAGGGTTGCAGGAAACTTTCTCGATCGCATCCCGCTGGCTGATGCTTATATCTTAAAAAATATTTTCCACGATTGGGATGATGAATTCTGCTCGCA
>SEDW01001179.1 GCA_004193325.1 Pseudomonadota bacterium
GACGAAATTATCCGATTCTTAGGTGGGACTAACTTAAGTGGAAGCCTCAAGGATTGATTCGAAAAGCATTGAGAATGGGGCAAGGTCCTGCTGCTTGAGAAATACACTGTTCGGCAAGCCATCGAAGTGAATCGCGCGATTTCTCCAATTCATAGATTTTTGCATTGAGGGCTTCGACACGTGATATCGCCAATTTGTGAGCTCTTTGCCGTTCTTCAGTAGAATCTAACGAAATAAGCTCTTTAATCTCTTCGAGAGTAAAACCAGCCGTCTGAGCCGACCGAATGAAATGAAGGCTTTTAAGATCGTCATCTGAGTACTGACGAAATCCATGTGAAGCTGATGGGACTCTAATCAGCTCTTTTCTTTGATAGAACCGAACCGTTTCAACCCCTACTCCACCAGCCTCAGCTAATTTCCCAATAGTAAACATTATTTGTTTGACTCCGTACTATGGTACGGGGTCTATCTTACTTTAGTGGTTAGGGAAACGCTAGGAGCAGAAAATATGACTTCAAATTCGCAAAATTCACAGAAAAATGCCGTTCTCTACAGGATGGAGATGCCCGCACATACTTGTCCATATGGATTGAAGGCTAAAGCTTTGCTCAAAAGCGAAGGATATGAAATTGACGATCAAAAGCTCACAACAAAAGAGCATATTGATGCATTCAAAGCCAGGGAGGATGTCAAAACCACTCCGCAAACTTATATCGATGGGAAGCGGATAGGCGGATACGAGGACTTACGCAAATATCTTGGGAAGCCTGTTGCTGATCCCAAAGTGCCAAGCTACAAACCAATCGCTGCGCTACTCCTCACAACAGCTCTTATGTCGATTGCAGTAAGTTATTCGGTCTTCGGAAGCATTTTAAAAATTGAAGCACTTCAGTGGTTCATCGCCTTTAGTATGACGGTACTAGCGCTCCTCAAACTTCAGAACTTAGAATCCTTTAGCACCATGTTCTTGAATTATGATTTACTTGCAAAAAAATGGGTAGCTTACTCATACGTCTATCCATTCGCAGAGGGAATAGCAGGAATACTGATGATCAGTGGACTTTTCCCACTGGTTTCATCGCCTATCTCCATCATCATCGGCTTAGTTGGGGGAATTTCGGTCTTAAAAGCTGTTTACATAGACCGACGCGAACTCAAATGCGCTTGCGTCGGAGGTTCCAGCAACGTGCCACTAGGCTTTGTATCGCTAATGGAAAACGTCATGATG
>SEDW01001180.1 GCA_004193325.1 Pseudomonadota bacterium
GAGGCGGTCGGAATTTTACCCTACGATCAGTCCTCCAACATCTCAAGCCGTGGCGTGTGGACAATCAGCAATCCATCGATTCTTGCGCCCCACGAGGACGGAACGTTCGGCAAGTTCCGCGCGAAGCTACCAGGCACCACCGAAGTCATATTTACGCTGGGTTCCATAACCGCCACCGGTACAGTCACCGTCACAAATAAACTCCTTCAGATCCTCAAGCTCTCGATGGATTCGGTAGCGATCAAGGTCGAAGGAATTCAGAGCAGCTATGTGCCTGTTGAGCAGATCGTTGAAGCCTACGGGATATACAGCGACGGTTCCATTGAAGATCTAACGGCTGATGCGAACTGGGTCAGTGAAGACTCGAGTCGCTTTGAATCGAAGGGCTCCGGACTTTTTCGGGCAACGCAGCCCACCACGACTCGCCTGTCCGCGCAGGTCAATGAGATCACGAGTTCGATACCGGTCGATGTCCTGTCGATCGATCGTCATTTCACGGGATTCTCGCTCGAACCATCACCTTTGATCTTGCCGATGAACACCGACATGCCTCTCATGTTGAGGGCTAATTATTCTAACGGCGAGAGCATAGATGTCACAGCCACTGCTCAAATCACCACAACTAATCCTCTGCTGACGCTCATCAATCGAAGCGGAACTCCGACGATTCGTGGCCTCGGTATCGGCAGCGACACCTTTAACGTGACCTACGAAGGCCATAACCAGGCTTACCCTTTACGCGCTGTTGAAGCACAGACTCTTAGTCTGTCCGTGGCGTCTCCAAGCAAGAATTTCATCTTCTCCAAAGGGGATAAAGAGCATTTTAATGCCACTCTTAATTATTCGGACGGTTCGACAGCGAATGTCACCAGTCTATCGACTTGGGTCTCAGACGATATCGCCGTCTTTACCAAAACAGGAACAGGTGCTGATTTCGGATATTTCGTAGCGGGTAATCCAGGTACTGTGAATCTAAAAACCACTTTCGGGGCGATGAATACCATCTCGCCGATTCTTGTGAATTCTGCTTCGATTGCTTCGATTCAAATCACGAGCGTTGCAACAGGACCTATTGGCCAGTATACGTCCAGGACCTATACGGCGAAGGCAATTTACACCGACGGTAGCTCCCGAACACTGACGAGCACTCTGGCTAACTGGTTCTATATCAGAGGCGGCGTACGAACGGCTTTTGCATCAAAGGGTATTCTCGATGCCACAGCCAC
>SEDW01000210.1 GCA_004193325.1 Pseudomonadota bacterium
AACCTGAGCTTCGTTTTCAGCCGGAGGATTGTGGGTTGCATGACTGAGGAGAGCATAGGCGTAAACCATGTTGTGTTCACGTACGCTTTCCATCAGCTTTTCAACAAACTCCACATCGTCTTTGCTTTCGAGATGGATCTCGTAGAAAACGGTGTCGCAAGGCATTTTGAAAGCGCGTTCTTCGACATCATGCGGAAGATCGAACATATGCTCGACTTCGTAGACGGTCAGAAGACCTTCAAGCGTCGCGATTTGATATTCTTCGTCGAGATCGGCGAAGCGGGTATAAAGTTGTTCGGCAGAGATTTCGCCAAAATATTTGAGAAAGTTAAGCATGCGGCGTTGTGAAAAATCATCCGCATCCCAGGCTTCATAGTCAGCCATGTGAACGACTTGTTCTGTCGAAAGAAGCGCGAGAATTTCAAGGCTGTCTTCGAAGCCGCGTTGCTTCAAAGCGTAATAGAGTGGCTGCACCGGAAGGTTCGGCACGATTTCCGCTGCATCAGGGCTTTCGATAATTGAAGCGAGATCGATACCAGACAGGAGACCACCAGGTTGGCCTGGATCCCAGGATAGACTTTGATGTCCGGCGTCATAGCTATTCGCCAGGACCGTATCGTTAAGACGTTTATCCATCGAAAGTCTCCCTTGAGCTGAGATGTAGGGCTTTGATCGGAAAAGTATAGCAGTGTAGGATAAGATCGAAATGAGAGCCGTCAAGTGATGAACTCATATTTCAACGCAGAGTATGCGCGCAAACTAGCTATTTCCACTGGTTACATCGTAACGCTATCTTTGTCTATCGCATCTTTAAAGCCGCGAAAGCACCCATTTTGCCCCCTCCCCTAGCCTGGCACTAAGCCACTAAAATGACTGAGCAATGGGAGAGCGACAAACACGCTGCCGAAATAGACGGTCATGAGCAATTCCAAAGGTCCAAGGCAGTTCTCGAGAAACTTCCGGCGCTGCTCCCCGAGAGAAGTCTGAGTCAAACGCCAATCCTCGAGTAAAACCTTTCTTTCAGCCGTACAATCGATTCCGGTCATCCAAGACTGGCGGTTGAGATTTTCCATCGCCTCTTTCCAATGCCCGGCCTCCCGATCCCCGAGATAAGCGACTACAAAATCCCAGAGTCTTTCACTCTCCGCGAAGGTCGTGCGCGGCCACATCTTCAAAAGCGAGAGGGAGAGGGCGATCATCCCGCCCAGGGCCAGGAGAACCGATCCGATATCCTCGCCCCCGTAGTAGGCCTTTCCGCTGAGCAGGAGCCTAAAGAGTAGGGGCACGAAGAGCACAAATCCGATATGGGTCGTATAGCTGCTCAAAAGGCCCTTGATCTCCACCTCTTCACGCTGACTCGCAGCGTAGACCCGATTCAGATACTCCAGATCTCCTAGTTTAAGCCGTCCGGCACGCAGTTCGTCCAGCAGACGTTCCTTGAGCCTGACTTCCATGGGCTGATTGAATTCAAGAGATTTGAAGAGATAATCCCGACTTTTGAAGGCTTTTTCGATCCCGGTCCAGAATCCGAGTGAAAGCAACGGCCGACTAAGCCCACCCAATTGCCAGTGAAGAAGATATAGAATAACGCTGAAAAAGAAAAATCCGTTCATAAGCGCAAACTAGCGCCTGAACGGATGAGAAATCCAGAGACATCTTCTCGGAATTTACGCGAGCTGTGAAGCCAGCGCTGATTCCTTTTGCTGCCAACGCATCATGGAGAGCGTGAATGCCTGATCAGCAAGACACTTCTTTTCCAGTGGTTTAGCGAGATAGAGAAAGATTTGAAGACTGCGAATATCTGCGGGACTGAGGCGATAGGAGAGGTGCTTCCAGACTCCACCGAGATCGATCTGCTGCTGCTGACAGTTGCGTGGGAGCATATCGGGGAGATAGTTGCAGGGTTCGATCTGCATTCTCATCTCCGCCAATTCACTCGCTTCGCTCAGCTGTGAGCGACAGGCGCAGGTCTTGCGTTTTTTCTGCAAAACGCTCGAGACAAAAGGCAGTTCTGTAATACGGAACCAGAGCTCGCTCAAGTCAATCAAATGACTGTAGCTGCAGCGTTTCTGGAGCGCTTCATTTTCCACGCGGAAATCGATGCAGGGATTGCTCGTGTCGAGCGGATTGCGGACCAGCGAATCATAGGCTTCGCAGCCAAAGATCAGCTTATAGAGAATGCGCGACAAGGTTCCCCACGAGGAGGCGCCGGTCGAGAGTCTGAGTTGGGGAACGGTTTCAAATTTAGGAAGGGGGATTCGGCTCATGAGTTCGATAGCGTTTTGCAGAGCAATCTTCACGTCGCTAGCCTTCGCCACCTGAGCCGTGCGAAAGACTTCGCGAAGCACTTTCACTCTCTGATCGATCAATTCCTTGATCGAGGACTGCGCGGTACCGAGACCCCAGATCGCTAGTCCTGAAGGACCTTCAACCGAGATGCCAACCGGCAGAGCCATTTCAAATTCAGCATTGCGAACCAGACTGATGGAGCTACAGAATGCGTACTGAAGATCGCCCTGATCAAGCTTTCTATACAAGCCGGCACAATCGTCTTTGCTAACAACAAAGCGCGGCGCGTACTTGCCGAGTTCCATCATGAGGGGATGGGAACTCCAGCTGTTCTGACAGCCAATAGATACAGGCTCTGTGCCGGATGTTATTTTCATTTAAAATTGACTCAAGTTGGCAAACACATAGTCGGCAATATCCAAAGTGTCCTCGATATCTTTATCGCTATGCGCGAAGGATATGAATCCAGCTTCGAAGGCTGAAGGAGCAAGATAAACACCGTAACTCAACATGCCGCGGAAAAATTGCTTAAACTGCGAAATGTTGCATTGAGCTGCTTCCTCAAAGGATTCCGGGAGTTTGGATGAGAACATAAATCCAAACATGCCGCCTTCGTAGTCAACACTCAGAGGAATACCGTGTTTTTCGGCGCGTTCCTTTAGACCGTGAGACAGACGTTTAGTCCGCTTCTCAAGGTCTGTAAAGCTATATTTTGTGCTCAAAAGCTCGAGAGTCTTGATGCCGCAGGTCACGGCTACCGGATTACCGGATAAGGTCCCGGCTTGATAGACAGGACCGCTTGGCGCGACCTTGTCCATAATGTCCCGACGACCGCCGTAAGCACCGATAGGCATACCCCCACCGATCACTTTACCGAGGGTGCTCAGGTCAGGTTTGATCTTCTTCAAACCCTGCACTCCAGATAGACCGACGCGAAAGCCTGTCATGACTTCATCAAAAATCAATACGGCTCCGGACTGGGTGCAAAGCTCGCGCATCAACTCGAGATAACCGTCTTTGGGACGAATAAAATTCCCGTTTCCTACGAAGGGCTCAACGATCACGGCAGCAAGTTCTGAACCTTGTTCCGCGAAGAGTTTTTTCAAACCCTCGACGTCGTTAAAGGCCAGAGTGAGCGTGTCCTTGACCACAGCCTGCGGCACACCGGGACTGCCTGGAATACCAAGCGTCGCAACGCCGGATCCCGCTTTTACAAGCAGCATATCGGCGTGGCCATGGTAACAACCGGTAAATTTCAGGATTTTGTCGCGACCGGTAAATCCACGAGCCAGACGGAGCGCCGCCATGCACGCTTCGGTACCGCTCGATACGAGTCGAATCATTTCCATACTTGGAAGAATTTTTTGGACGAGTTCGGCAATTTGAATTTCAAGTGCCGATGGCGCACCAAAAGAGAAGCCGTTTTTAAGCGATTTCGTAACCGCTTCCACAACTTCAGGATGAGCGTGACCGAGCATTGCCGGACCCCAGCTGCCGATGTAATCGATGAATTTATTGCCGTCAGCATCCCACATGTAAGCGCCTTCTGCGCGCTCGATAAAAAGTGGGTTGGCATCGACTTGTTTGAAAGCCCGCACCGGTGAATTTACTCCACCTGGCATCAATTTTACAGCTCTGGCGTAAAGGGCTTCTGAACGTTCGAACGACAGCTTTTTCATGACAACAACCTTCCTACAGCAAACTATGATCCGAGGCAGAGAGAATCTTTTACTCGCCTTCTTTAGAGAAAGATACGAGCTTACTTGACCGACCTTAACTCACCAAAGTTCGTCATTCTGGATACCGGCATCTTCTTCGGTTTTCTTAGCTGGATCGAGCTTTTTTTCAGGCTCTGGACCCTTTGGGGGAACAGTTTCTGTTGGAAGGTTACCAGCCGCTGCGACTGGGGCTGTTCCCTGAGTTCCTGAACTGGCTGCCTGGCTAGTGCCTACGCTCGATGGAGCGGATGTCGGAGCCGGACTTGCAGGAGCGGCTTCGCCCCGTGCATTCGGATCGTTCTCCATCACAGGAAGAACTGGAGACGAGCCTTGAGCTGCTGCATCGGCAGGACCGGATTTGCCCTCGATAATTTTAGGGTCGCTGTTATCACTGTTCACTTTCATATAGGGCTGGAATGCTCGGCGCGGTGTGCGGGCTCCGCCGCTCAAAACAGTCGCCACATTCACGTTCGCACGAACACTTGCGCTACGGGCGAATTCGTCGTGGAAAGTTTCCCCTTCTTTATCGAAGTTGGTAAATTCCACAGCGTCCTGATCACCCGATCCCTGAAGCACCAAACCACCGGTCAAGTCCACGTTCAAAGGCGTACTGCAGGGAGCGGTGGCGATTGGCCAGGTCTGGTAACCGGCCATGTTTGGACTTTTGGGATCAAGGAAATCCTTAAACTTCAAGTCTTTCACCAGAGCCTTGGCGTAATCGGTCCAGATCGGAAGTGCACCCATCGCCCCCGAGATGCGGAAGCCGCCGCGGCGCATGGATTTGTTCATATCGTAGCCGACATAAGAAGCGATTACGTACTGGTGCTGCATCGCGTCCAAAGGCTCGTTCGGCTTGGTGGGGTAAGGCACATAACCCGCAAAGTAAGCCGTAGTATAGTCGTTCGTCGTACCGGTTTTACCATAAGCAGGGACACCGATTCGCTGCACTTTAGCGGGTTCTTTAGATCCTTCCACAGCCGGTTGATCATAGTCGAGATAGAGTTCGCCGCGGAGACGACGACCGGTACCGTGAGTCACGACCTTACGAAGAATCTCACCCATCTGTGCCGAGTAACAGGCGTCGACGAGTTGAAACGCTTTTTTCTCAGGCTCATAAACCACTTTACCTTCACGATCTTCGATACGGCGAATGAAGTTAAGCTGATTGTCCGGACCATCTTTATAGAAACGGTAGGTTTTGCCGTTGGCAAAGGTCTGGTAGATCTTCGAGACTTCCGCCGCACTCACATCGTTCGTACCGAGGCCGAAGGAAAGTACCGGCTCAAGCTTGGATGTCACACCCATCGCGCGAGCGAGCTTCGTCAAATACTTAAGGCCAAGGATGATTTTAAAATCGTGGTGATTATAGTATTGATAGCTTGAGTACTGATCTTTCTGAGACATGACGTTCGCGTATTGTTCTTCGATGTTTTGCGCGATGCGATCATAGTAGCGAAGAGGAAGGAAACCATCGAGGTTGACTTCATTCATCACGACGCCGCCGTTACCCCAAATCGCCTGAACATCGAGAGAGTTCAGGGGGCGACCCATCGGAGCATCGATTACTGTCGAACCATCTTTCGCTCCGCGGCGGAATTCTTCGCCCGGCAATTCTTTAACATAAGCGAGAGCCGGTTTGTGTCCGCCGGCATTCATCACTCGGAAACGACCGAGCAGACCAAGAGTATTGGGATCCGAATAAGCGGCATCTGCGCCACCCTCGGAAACCTTGGCGGTAAGTTTCGCCCAATCCGCTTTCAGATCATTTGACAAAGCGGTTTGACGTTCCCAGTTTTTCTTCACGAGACCGATACGAAGGTTGCGCTCGCGATCCGTAAAATCATCGTCCGCCATGCGGTAAACGTGCTGGAGTTCCGAGACATAACCGCGGCCCCACCAGAGTTTGCTCAAATCTTTATAGAGAGCCATGCG
>SEDW01001181.1 GCA_004193325.1 Pseudomonadota bacterium
TGGATTGCAAGGGCCGGCCCCTTGAGATCGAGTTTGTAGGCGACCCGAGTCGCCACATAATCCTTGTCATTGGCGAGCATGACCTGAAAATCTCCGGCTCTTTCGAGGAGCTTGGGATTTTGCATCAACTGCTTCAAGAGATAGGTGTTATATCCCGTGCCGAGAAAAACACCGCTTTGAGTTCCTGCAGCAACCCCTGATTGACCGGCATCTTCGAGAGCCGACCAGCAGAGCTGGAGGAGCCGGCGCTGCTGGGGATCGATGAGTTCGGCCTCACGTTTGGGAATGGAGAAAAAATCATTGTCGAATTCTTCCGGATGTTCCATCACGCCGCGAACCGGAACGTAATGAGGGTCCGCGCGTAACTCAGGCGAAAGGCTTGTATCGAGTTCTTCTCGGCTAAAACGCGAGAGGTTGGTTCGGCCTTCGAGCAGCATATCGAAGAAACTGTCGAGATCGTGAAGACCCGGTATGTCCACAGCCATGCCGACGATGGCGATGGGGGAGGATAGGGAGGCAGCATCGTTTGATTTTGCCGTTCGAATTTCGCTTGGGACTGGATAGAAATGTCTATAAACGCCATTGAGCGTGGGCTTAGCAAAGAAATCCCGAATGCGCAGATCGCGGTCGAGTCTTTGTTTCATCACCGTGACAAATCGCATGGCGAGGAGCGAGGTTCCACCGGCGTCAAAGAAATTTTGGTCGTCGGCAAAATCCGCTGCAGGCAAAATTTCGGTCCAGAGGGAGCGCAGTTCTGCGCGCAGATCGCCTTCGTTGTGATCTTTCGAAGAAATCGTTTTGGGTAGGGCGTCTTTTACTTCGACTTTGATTTCTGATTTTGGAGCAGGCGACGCCGTCTCTGTAAAGGGTGAAGGCAGAGCCTTTCTATCGATCTTACCGCTCGGCGTACGAGGAAAGTCGGAAATTTTGAGGTAATAGCTTGGGCGCATCGCTTCCGGCATTTTCTCGGCAGCGAAAGCCTTGAGGGCATCAATGCTGATCTCATCTCGCAGATAGGCCACGAGATAGATTTGATCTTTGGAATTGCGCGCATCGACGAGGACCTGACCGATGCCAGGGAAATTACCGAGTTGAATTTCGATTTCGCCCAGTTCAATCCGATGGCCACGAATCTTGATCTGACCATCTTTTCTGCCCAAAAATTCCAGCTGACCTTCGGCATCGATGCGGCCGATATCGCCCGTTTTATAAAGTCTTTCATTGGG
>SEDW01001182.1 GCA_004193325.1 Pseudomonadota bacterium
GATTTGTGCGCTGTTTGACTTAACAATCTGTGTATGAGGAATTTAATGAAATATATATCCATGGTTTCTATGGTTCTGGCTTCGAGTCTTCTGAGTATGAGCTGTTCGCGTTCGGAAGCGGTGAGTGAGACGAAGGAGGGGATTGACCTCAACAGCTCTTTTAGTCAACTTGGTGGTTTCGAGTCTTTGACTTACCAGGAGCTGATCAAAACCACGAAAGTGGAAACAGGTGGTCTACCCTGGACCGATACCTACTGGCCGTTAACCGAAAAAGGCCTTTCGCGTCGATGGTCGAAGTCGGACAAACCGATTGGCCTTGCCGAGTTCTTTGCAACTCAGACGGAACAAAACAAAGCCCAGACTCTTGATCCTAATCTGTCTCCTGCAGACAAATACGATATCCTTTATCGCTGGCGTCATAACAAGGTCTTGAATGAAACAGCAAATGCCGAGACCATGAAAACCTGGGAATCTTTGGATACTGAGCTCGACCTGAGTGCTGAGCTTTCCGTTTCACGGGCTTTGGTCAAGACGACTTCAAATAATTTCCGATCGGCTACCAACGCGGATTTTAGAAAGCAATTTCCCATGAGTAGTGATGGTTGGGCATCCTACCTCTATTACACTTCGGCCGATCAATATATGTTCCTCGATCAAGAGGATTCCGGCGAAGATTGGAGTTGGATGGGTTCATGTCATGGTTGGGCACCGGCGGCTTTCATGGCAGAAACACCGAAACACGCGGTTCTCGCGAAATTCGACGATCGTCAAGTTCTTGTGACTGAAGGAGATATTCGAGGCCTCCTGACCAAGTCTTGGGCCGACCACTCGCCAAGTAAAGAGCAGTATTTCGTTGGGCGTCGTTGTGAAACAAATCTAGCCGATCCAGAGGGAGAAATTCCATCGGATCAAAATGGTCGCGGGTATTACGGACAGATAATTCGTGGAGAAGCAAAAACTCCTTTCTTTGTTAAATCCGAAAAATTCGGTATGGCTTCCATTAGCTCCGGCCGAATCTATCCGATCAGCTACACATCGGAAGGTGGCGTTGACGCTTATCTGTTAGAGACAAGCAAATCCAACCAGAAATCGTATGTCATAGCGAAATCTCTTGATGCCGTTATCGCCTATCGCCAATCCGGTGACCGGACAGGAATCGAAGATCTCTCTTCGAATGTCGAAATGTTTGGATGTTGGGATGTGAATCCTGCAACGATGCATCTCGC
>SEDW01001183.1 GCA_004193325.1 Pseudomonadota bacterium
AGACAGCGCTACCGCTACTACCGAACCGACCCGCATCTGAGAGCGGCGCATCAGCAGCATCCCTGGTCGATCGTCTGGGATAACCACGACATCTGCACAGGTGCTTCGCGCGAGGAAGCAATTCAGGCCTTTTTTGAATGGGTCCCGGTTCGCGCGATGCCAGAGAAGGAAAGAATCTATCGTAGTCTCGACTTCGGGGATCTCCTGAAAGTCATCCTGCTCGATACAAGGCACATTGGGCGTGATGAGTTTATCCCCGGCACGCTCAATCGATCGATACTGGGCGAAGATCAATTCCATTGGCTCAAGGATGAACTCAAATCGTCGACGGCCCGCTGGAACATAATCGTGAACCAGGTGCTCATGTCGCCCCTCACGTCCTTTGGCAAAGTGCTCACACACGACTCCTGGGATGGCTATCCCAAAGATCGTGAGCGCCTGCTTCGCTTTTTGGTCGATGAAGGGATTGATAATAACATCGTGGTCAGCGGAGATGCGCACTTTTCCTACGCCTGTAACCTTGAAATCGACGGCCGTAGTGCTGGAGTCGAATTTTTGCCGACGAGCATCACGCGAGGGAATTTGGATGAGACTGTGGGAGCCTTTCTAGGCACTCTGCTCAAAGGCACCTTTGAAGCTGCGATTAAATACTTTAATCCAAGCACTCGCTATTTCGAGAGCGAGGCTCACGGTTACGGTATCGTCGACCTCACCCCTAACGATGCCAACTGTGAGTTTTGGTATGTGGATCACAAAGAGCTGACGAACGTTGAACGCTGCGGGCGGGCGATAAATGTTGCCTCAGGTTCGAATTATTTCACAACGGAAATCGCCAATCCCAAAAAGCCTAAGTTCAGCTACCCTCGTTTGGCTCCGCCTGAGGAAACGCTTTATCAAAAGGGCTACGAGATCGGAGGTCAGGGTGGAGAATCCTTTGATGGCCTTGAAAGACTTTCTAAATCCTCGAGACTCAAGACGATAAAAATTCGTGAGAATAAAAAGATTACGTCTTTGGGCTGCGAGTATGAAGATTACACGAGTTGGCAAAAGGGCAGTTCAGACGGGAAGGAAAAAAAGCTCGAGCTCAATGCCGGCGAGTATCTCAGGAAGATGACGATCGGTATTGGCGAAGAGAAAAAATCGACTCTGGTCTTCTACATCAAGCTCGTGACGAGCGAGGGCAGGGTCCTGGAAGCGGGAACCCCAAGTCCGACCATGATCGT
>SEDW01001184.1 GCA_004193325.1 Pseudomonadota bacterium
GTGGAGCTGGGATTTCCCGCAAAGTAGGCTTCATTCATAAAGGCCTTACTCGTTACTTCCTCTTTTTTGAAGTAAATTGACTCGGCTTTTCGAAAATCCTCCTGAACATAAGCGCGGGGACGGAGGACAAGCTTGTAGAGGCCACGATAACTGCCGGTGAGTTCCGGACGGAATTCGCTAAGGAGGCTGCGAGTGGGCAGCTGATAAAAGGAATTGTCGGGATTGGTGTCTTCCTGGATCACCTGGCTTTCGGTGGCTGTACCAAGGAGCTTATAACTCGACTCAAAGCGCCAGCGGGCTTTCTTTTTTTTCTTCTTCTCGGCCGCAGTGGCAAATCCCGACAGGCAGACGCCAATCGCGAGCAGACTCATGATGCCGATCATCCGCTCAGAGGCTCTAATCATCGAGAAACTTTCTAAAATTGTATGACTAGACATTCATACTAACGCTCATTTTCTACTGGCGCAAGAAAGGCAGGAGGCCGCCCCTCAAAGTGGTTGTGGGCCTTTCGATAAAGCTGGTTATAAGAGGCTGCTACTTAGCGGCGTTAGGCCTTTATTTGATCTTGCTGCGATTGGGGAATTCCTTCCGAATTACCTCTTTGCGATAGCCAAAGATCTTTTGCACATCGCCTTTGACGAGCGGCAGCGCTACCGAATCGCCTAAGGCGCCCATCGGCAGGCGGTACAGCACACGATCTGTCATCAAAGTGCCGCCTTTAACATCGTAGAAACGGTGAGTATGATGCCAGATCGAATAAGGCCCCTTCTCCTGATTATCGACAAAGACTTCGTTTGGAACCCAGTCCTTGATAAGAGTTTTCCATTTCATGGGAACGCCATGAACTTTGAGCTTATAGTCGATGACGCTGCCCTCGGCAATATCCTTGGTACTCATCGCGCTTATCTTAAAGCTTAAAAGTGGAGGAGTAATTTTTTCGAGATTATGCGGATCACAGAAAAAAGCAAAGACTTCGGTCCTCGGCCGATCTATGAATTGAGCCGCTTCCAAACGATGACAGGCGTGCACGGAACCATTTTTTTCCACAAGATTAAGAGCTTCTTTCAGAGCCGACTCTAGATCCGGATAGAGATAGTTGTACCCCAATTCTTTCAATCGCTTCGCTTCAACCCTTTGACTGTCGAGTGCAAGATGGGAAAATTCGCCCAGCGCGGTCTTTAATACGACAGCAGGCACCTTGATGAACTGAGGCCTTTGCATC
>SEDW01001185.1 GCA_004193325.1 Pseudomonadota bacterium
CCGAATCCACACGACCTTGCCGTCATCGACTTTCCTCGTCACTCGGCGAGCACAATCGCACTCATTTCATCGAAAGCGCCTGACGTTGATAGCTGGGTTCAGCTCGTCGGTTATGGCGACAACGAGAATTTTTATGATGCCGAAGGTGCTTTGACAGGAAGCGGTTCTGGCAAAAAGCGTGTCGGGACAAATAAGGTTTATTCCTACGACCAAGACATGCTTTTGATCGTCGGTGTTCCCGGTACGACTAAAGACGTCATGACTGGCACAGAAAGCTGCAGTGGAGCCGGGGATTCGGGTGGACCACTCTTGATCAATTCGACAACTTTGGTTGGCGTTTCATATGGCGGTGGAATCCATAAGGAAACAGCTCAGGATGGTTCGACCACCTTGAACTGCGGATCTTATTATGTAAATTTGAGTCGCAAAGAAAACATCGATTTTCTTGAGTCGGTTTTGAAGTACGAACTGAAGATGGAATCGGATCCTCAGACCGCTCGATGATCGGCTTTCAGATAGATTTTTTGTAAACGTCAACTTTTCGGCCCATCTTTAGGATAAGATAAGGTTGTGTTCTCGAGGGCTTGCCTAAAGCTCTTTAAAGATTTCTTGAATTGCCGATAAAGCACGAGAATTCGCCATTTGAGGTCTAGAGATGAAATACGATAAAGCAGCTTTCTCTATGGGTTGGCGCTCAACGAGCCCGCTCTTTCTCGTGCTTCTCTCGACGATCAGTCTTCAGACGGCATGTATGCCGCCGCCGAAGCAGAATGAGTCTGTGAAAAAGCAGGCTGTGTTACCTGAACCTGTTAAAGATGATTCGGATCAGAAGCCCGAAGTGATTCCTGCCCTCCCTCTGCCAGGGGATTCGGTTGCAGGGCTACCAGATTCTACACCCATGACGCCGACCGATATGCCCTTGCCCGGAACGGTTCCAGCACCGACTCCCACACCCCTACCGGATGCAGACCCTTCGCCTGTGGAACCGACGCCTGTTTGTAATCTTCCCTATGCAGCTGGCGCGAAAATTCTGAAGCTTCAGGTCGCAGGTGTGGAACGACAGTTCCGCCTCTTTATTCCTAAGAAATATGATGGCAAAATGTTTTTGCCTCTCGTCCTCAATTTTCACGGCAGTAGCAATGATGTGAGTGATTTTGCAAAAGGCTCCGGGATGGAGCTTGTAGCCGAACGGGAAGGTTTTATCGTCGCTGGCATTGCCGGA
>SEDW01001186.1 GCA_004193325.1 Pseudomonadota bacterium
TTGCTGTCTCCCTCACTTGTCGGAAGTAGTAAAAATGAAAAATGTTTCACTCGTTCTCAGTCTCATGCTCGGTCTCTCTACCTTCTCCGCAGCCTGCGGCGGATCGAAACACAAAAAGCATAACGATCCCGTACCGCTCCCTACGGCTACCAAATACTTTGTCCACGGTGATCCTAAGGAAATGCTGACTGAAACAGTCGGCGAGACGAGCGGCCTCACCGACGTCACGAGCATGGATAGCCTCAACAATTATAAATTGAGTGGTCTCTTCGACTTTGCACAAGCGGTTGAGAAAGCCTCGGTGAAACCCATTACGAGTCAGGACGATCTTGAAGAGGAAAACTCCACTTCCGAATCAAGCACTCCATTCAACAGTAACTACGTCTTTGAAAAAAGCGGAGCCAACTATATCTATCATGACCCGCGCCCTGAAGCTGAGGGATGGCCGAGCCTTACTTTCACTGACATCAATGGCAAGCTTGTCGTTACAAGAATGGACGACTTCGACGTTACCCCAGTCCACTATAGTATCAAAGAGGATGGCAACGCTTTTAGTCTCCTGATCGAGGCCAAGGACGACAGCGGCCTGCATCTGCTGGCCATGTACTTCGTCAAGACGAAGGCCGAAACAGTCGCCACACGTCTCGTTAAATCCGAGGCCAATTACTTCGTCTCCGGCGATGGCGTTGCTATCCCGTGGAAGACAGATATCAAGCTTTCACTCTGTGGCAAAGACGCCGCGAAATATAAGGTGGATGTCGACAGAGCGATGTCCGCTTGGTCAACTGCCGGCGCTTTCGCCAGCGGAAAAATCGGCAAACTCAACTACAGCGTTGACGTCAAAACCAACGCTCGCCCCTTCACCGACCTCAACCAAAACTGTGTTACTTACGTTGATAAATATCGTATGGAAGACCAGGAAAACACAGGCGTGATGGGGATTACCATTCCAATCATCGACACCTTCAATCAAGAGATTATCAGTTCACAGATCTTTATCTTCAATCGCGCTATCAAGCGCTTTAGCGAACCGACCCAACCGACTGTCACTCACGAAGTGGGTCACGCACTCGGTCTCGGCCACAAGTTTGATAGTTTTGATAATAACGCTTTTCTCTCTTCGATCATGGCCTACAAGGACAATAACTTGGTCACCAGCGCCGACAGCGCCACGATCAAGAACCTTTACCCGATGACTGACAACGCTCCGGAAGAACTGAT
>SEDW01001187.1 GCA_004193325.1 Pseudomonadota bacterium
TCGGATCGAAGCCAGCCGAGGCCCGCTTCCTGAACATCATCCACACCCTCGGCATTGAGGTAGCCGTCTTTCATTTCCTGATCGGGAATGAGGTTGCCACCATCCCCGGCGATGACGAGAGTCCAATCGATCTTTGCCAGCTTCTCTTTGGTCTGAGCCACACGATCGCTGTCGGTCGTCTCACCAAAGATCTTCGCGTTCGCATCTTTTTTCAGAAACTTCGCGAGCTGCACAGCGCTCTCGCGAGTTGCATGATTCGTCAGAATCGCGACTGGCATCTTTGTCTTGATCTTCGGCCACGTCTCGATTCCTTCGCCGAAGGTATCACGCAAATCGATCAACATCGATTTACAGAGTGTCGCGGCATTATCAATCTTCGAAGCGATGTTCTGCGCCACGGTCTTGTCGAGCCAGAACCAAACCTTCTCAACACAAATCTTCTGGTTCGCGACAATTGCCGATTTACTGCTCGCCTGCGTGAGATCGATCGCCCAGTTTGCAAGTGGCTGCTTCGTCAATTCCACCGTCACCGACGCAGGTTCTGCCATCAGCTTTTGAACGACAGGCAGTGTCCAGGATTTCTGCCCCTGAGATTCCTTGGAGAAGGGCGCAAAATCTTTGGCGCTAATAGAATCCCCGCGCCGCAGTTTGCGATTCTCAGAATATTGTACAAGCCACTTTGATCCGCGCTGGCTGAACCAGGCCTTGGGCAACGCAATCTCTTCACCCGACATGGCCCAATACTGAGCATCGTCGCGATCGAGAATTCTAAAGGTTAACCCGCCCCATTGATCGAGAATATGCTGCACGCTCAGCTTTAGGCCCTGCGCGGTTTCACTTTGTTGAGCCGCTTGCTCGAGATGCGTACGGACTTTCGCCCATTCGTCTTTGTGCGTCTTGATATTGGGATCGAGGTTCTCGAGTTTTTGTACGAGTTCCGCGATAGCTTCCCGCTTGTCGAGCGAGGCGGCGTGGAGACTGCTTGCAGAGGACAGAATTAAAGCAAAGAAGATCGGCGACAAGACTTTCAAACGAGAATCCTCCAAACGGCTAGAGCCGGATAGTACAGGAGGAAGAATGAGAATTCCATGCGTCTCGCTCATAGCCAAGTTGGCGCTTTTGAGGAGCATGCTGCCAACGATGTTCTCGGCGGTGTAAGGCGCTCCAGCACTGTCGATCGTGCCTTTAGCATCCTTGGTGGCCACCGGAGTCATGTTGTCCGTTATCATTCCAATGCGGCCAGCCTTGGGCACGCTGCCGTTGATGAACATCATTCCCATCGCCAGCGAGTGATCGCGACCCGAGGCCTTGATCGTCACATTTTTGCCATTCGTATCGAGCACGTTGCCTTCATAGATTTTGCCGTTATAAGCCGAGCGGGAAAAGTCATGGCTCACAACGATGAGCACATCGTCCTGAAGCTTTTGCGCGACGATCCATTTCCAGAAGAGTGAGAGAAGCGCCCAATTCGCGCCGGCAGTGCGAGGTGATTCAATATCGGAGGCCGTGTTGTGCGTGTCACCACCTGCCATGCGTAGTGACATTCCGTTAGCAAGCCCAGTTTTGGCAAGAATTCCCGCCATGATCAGGGAATCTCTCGCATCCTTCGACACATCACGAAAAATCTGATCGGCCTCTACACAATCCTTGATCAGCGCGCGAATCGCATCGTCTGCCATCGCATCTTTCAGCGATTTGATATCGGCTGTGGCTTCGTTTAATTCTTTGAGACCTGTGGTCAAGGTCGCGAGCTGATAGTCGGCAAGAGATTTTAAATTCTTCTCAGCGATAACAGTCCCGAGCTTTGGCGAAGCATAACGCTGTCGAATCAAATTCAGAAATGGACTATTGCCGCCTTGGGGAATGATGTCGACATCTTTGGTGATGCGAGCGAATTCCTCGATCGACGAGGCCTGGACAGTTGTCACATCAGGAACACTGATCGTCTTCACACCCGGAGTGAGTACCATCGGATTCTTGCGTTCTTCGGTCTTCATAAACTCAGTGACCGCCATCGACCACTCGGGGCAAGAGGCGGAGATCGCCGTGCCGCGCTGCTGATAAAGAGCTGCCACGTTATGATCGAGCGACTGCGAGTT
>SEDW01001188.1 GCA_004193325.1 Pseudomonadota bacterium
GTGGGAGCGGTGGAAAGTTTTCGCTTTACTCATCTGATCTGTAATATTTCGGGGATGAATCCTCTGGTTGAAGCTGACGGCGAAATCTGTCCCGTAGCCAATGAATTTCATCTGCGGATACTTCCCGGAGCGATTCGAATGATGCGGCCGCTGCAGGTCTAAGGCCTCGCAATCAGGGCTCAATTCTCTGTCAGGAATTTATCCGCTCTCTCTCCCATGGCCATTTCTTAGACGCTGATAGGACCACGCAGTATTTGTCATTACAAAGAGTTACAGAAAATATCTCGTGGCATCCTTCTCGCAAGGACTAGAATCGGTCTGAGACCTTTGTCAGACCCTTCGTTCTATAAAGGCGGCTATGAAGACTCTTATCCTTGCCACGATTCTTTCCCTTTCGGTCTCAATTGCAGGCTGTACTCCTGCAGCTGGTGCGTTGAGCCAGTTGAAGCAGGTCTTTATCCCCGCTCCGATTGATCCACTTGGAATGAACGCATCCTACGGCCGCAACTTTGCCAAACTTGCTCTTTCAGGATCTGTTGCAGAAGATTCAGCACCATGGTCCGACAGCGAATGGCCTTCACTCGACGCAGGCATTGCCAATCGTTGGCTCGCAGTCGATTCCGGCGATGAAGCGACTTCTCAATTTGATTATGAATTGAAGAGTTACGAAGAACTTTCCCGCATGACAGTGGAAGAGATTCGTCTCCTGTCTCCGGCAGAAAAATTCGATATTTATAATGGCCGCTACGATTACCCCACGGTTAAAGCGGAATGGACTCGCAATCAAAACGCGGATCAGAGCGATAGTCTTATTCACGGCTGGGCCTCAGCATCCTTGAACTTCGAAGAGCCTTCGATGGTGAAGGTCACGAGCGAAGACGGAATTGAAATCGTTTTCACATCCTCTGATGTAAAAGCACTCTTAAGTTACTACCAAGGTCAGGTGGCTTTTTCCCGAACGTCTCTCCTGGGCGAAAAGTGTCGGGTGGAGTTCGATCGTTTCGCGGAGAAAGCCTGCAAGGAAACCAATCCTGGGGCTTTCCACCTGGTCCTTGCGAATGAACTGGGCCTTAAAAACCAGGGCTTCGTTATGGATATGAAGTTTGATGGCGCTACACTCAATTTTCCGGTGCATAGCTATCGCTCGACGGTCCTCCAGGACAATCTTATGCCTTTGCCGAATTCCGCAACTGGGACCTCTCGCGAAATTGAAGTACAG
>SEDW01001189.1 GCA_004193325.1 Pseudomonadota bacterium
GCCTTTTCAAATCGATCCTTAGCATCTCTGGCTTCATAGATATTGTCGCCGCGAGCTCCGATGGGGGAGGGAGTGCCGAGGCCACTGAATCCTGAGAGGGTGATGCGCTGAACCAATTTCTCCTGGAGATGCTCCGAACCACTCTCCGCTATGGGCAGCGCCTTTGCTTTTTTGCCTGTTAACGCGAACTTCAAAAAGGTCCAGTGTCCGCCGGCATTGGTCTGCGCGACGAAGGCGAGATGAGTCAGCCGGCTGGCGTGGGCGTACTGCTGAACCAGGGCGTCGATAGCTCTGTAGTAAGGACCTTTGATGCCTTCGCGAACGATGTCTGGCTGTGCCCTAAGTGCTTCGCCGTGAGGATCGATGACCGAACTGTTGAGAGCTCGCATGGTTTGGACGATCGAATGCATTTCCTTTTGAGTCAGCGAATAGATCGCATGGATGTTGTTATCAAGGAATGCAAATGTACCGCGTGCATTCTTTTGAACGGCTTGCCAAACGAGACGTAATTCTCCGCGACAAGACTCAGGGCCAAGATCTGCGGCTCTAATAGCAATGGCATCTGCGCAGGGATCAATGCGGATACTTGCCAAGCGGTAGGAATACTTTAACTTCGAGCCGATGAATAGGCCTTCATCGCCACCAGCACGAACTTCGCTAGGCAATAGATTTTTATACTCACTTTTTTCCTCGGGACTGAGCGAGGATTCAAACTCAAAATTAAAGATTTCGTTTGTTCGCTGATTGAAGTCTTCGTTGTTGGTCTCACCAATCTTTCGAAGAATCCAGGATGGAACAAAACTCTGGCCATCGCCGGCGATGTTCGGCTTATCGCTCATGTCAGGGGCGTTGGTGAAGAGGTCGGGATGTTCGTTGTAGGGGAGGAGGATGGCGACGTCGTTCAAGCCGAGGACTCGATGGGCCGTTTCAGAGCGATCCATATTCGCATCAGCTGCATAAAGATTGAGAATAAAAAACCCAAAAAAGCCAAGAATCGAGAAGCGCCAAAGACCGGTCATTTCGGGATTTCCTCTTTCATTGATGGCCCCTGTCTAAACGCAGGAGCCTCAAAATGCAAGGCGAAAGACCGACCAAGACAAAGCTGTTAAAGGCTCGATTCCGTCTTCTCAATATTGCGATCCTGCCAGCGCGCAAAGATCAACATCGCAAGAATTGCACCGATCAATGCCATCAGCATGTCTGACTGTGTGTCCCACA
>SEDW01000211.1 GCA_004193325.1 Pseudomonadota bacterium
ATCTGTCGCCTCGATAGCGACAGCTATCGCCGCGCTCTGGAATCAAGGACGATCGCGAGAGAGGCCTGGAAGGATCTGAAGTTTGATGATTGCTTCTCGGTCAACGCTGGAGCCTTTCACCTGGCTTTGACCAACATCGTCGGACTCCGCGGAGAATCTTTTATCATCGATCCCGTCGTTGATTTCGAATTCCATCACTTTCCTGTGCAGGGCTTTAAGAGCGAGACACTTGGCACTCCAACTCTTGATGACAAAAACCATCAGGAACTGCAGATCAAAACAGTCGTAACTTATGTCCTGCCTTCTGCATTCTCAGAAACGAAGAACAAAACGCCCTCAAGCAAAACTGTGATCTATCGCTATCGCCTCGAACTTGATGAAACCGGTGATATCGTCGGCGGCACCTGGCTTGGCAGCGAGAGTCCGCAGGTCGTATGGATGCAGAATCGTCCCCGCTTTAGCAAAGATGATGGGAAGCTCGAAAAACTCTACACGACCAGCGTCAGCCTCCCGGCACGCATGGCGATGCGAAACTTTGCGTCGATCGATACCGAAGACCCACAGATCAGCGTTCGTGAAACAGACGCCATGGCTGTGAACAAAAAATATCGATTGGAACTCAGCGGCGATGTTCCCCGCGGCGCCGATGGCCTCAAGATCTTTTTGAAGAGTGCCTTTCGTCCCCTTGGCAACGTTTCCATCTTTCGAAACACTTTTGCCGACGAGGATTCTCTGATGTCGATCGAGGTGCAGTTCCATACCCCATCAAGCTTCAGAGCCCTAAAGCAGGCGATCCGCGCTCATAGCAACGGACGCGCTGACGTTCACCAGATCCTCCGCTGACGACTATAGGGGCGATTCATTTCGCCCTTTCCCCCTGAAATGAATCGGCAAAGACCCCCAAAATTTCCTGGCCATTTATGCAAGGAGGCGCTATACCTTGCGCCATGAAGGCAAAATGCGCTTATTTTGGAAAATGTTCGGGTTGCACTCTTCAACAATTTCCATACGTTAAACAACTTGCAGACAAGACTCGTCGCGTTCGTAGCGAACTCGCTCCCCTATTGCCAAATTCCGTCTCTCCGGAAATGATCCAATCCACCATCCCAAGTCCTTCGGAACACGCTTACCGCAGCTCCGGTAAACTCTGTCTTCACGAAGACGAACTGGGCCGTCGATCGATCGGTCTCTATGAAAGAGGCAGCAAAAAGGTTGTCGATATTCCGCAGTGCTCGGTCCATCATCCCGAAATCAATCGCCTGGTGGAAAAACTCTTCAGCTTCGGAAAAAAGCTTCCGGCTAAGCTCTATCAGCATAATAAAAAGGGCTTTCAGGCGGATCGTCTGAAGTTCATCGTCATTCGATATTGTCCCGACACTCGCGAATTCGGTTTAGTCATTTCGCACACAGGCGTCGATCAAGCGGCACTCAAAGCTTGGGCTGAAGGCCTTCGACTTTCGAATGTATCCTTCTATGAAGCTCTGCTCACGGCCGAAGACGACGACCTCGTGATGGCCCGAAATGTGAATCATCTTGCAGGACCGAAGACTTTCCGTTTTCGTATCGGCAGCCGTGATTTTCAGATCGATCCCATCGCCTTTTTCCAGGCGAATTCAAGCCTGATCAACTCCTTCGTCGAGACGATTGCAGCCCCCCATCAAGGCGATGTTCTGGTCGATCTTTATGGTGGATTTGGAACCTACAGTTTTCAGGCGGCAGAACGTTTTAGAAAAGTTGTCGTCGTAGAGGCGAATCCTCATTCGATCGAATCCGCAAATGAGCTGATCAAACGCGAGAGCATTGCCAACGTCCAAACCCTCGCAAGTTCGGTCGAGGATTATCTCAAAACGGTCTTGAAAAAGCCCGAAGCGAAAGAAGTGACTGACATCATCGTCAATCCTCCCCGTTCCGGACTTTCACGTTATGTTGTGGATTCCTTGCAGGCAAAAGCCTTTGAAAAATTGCAGCGCATCACCTATGTGTCCTGCGATCTCACGACTCTCAAAAGAGATCTTCGGGAACTGACTCGATCGGGCCAGTTCATCATTGAGAATGCAATTCCATTCGACATGTTCCCCCAGACGGATCATATCGAAAACGTCGTGAGAATCGTGAAAAACCCGAAGGCGAGAGTCCCTTCAGGCCCTCAGCCTAAGCCGACTTCGGCAGCCATTTCGCAGCGTCCACCGCTGGCAAAGGCAAAGGTAGGGGCAGGGCCACGACTGAACCCAAAGGTGCAGCCAAAGGCAAAACCACTTCGGGCCCGATGAACCAGCGCACGCCTCTCACGCCTAAAATTCCAGAGTCGATCGGAATATCGCCATCCCCAAAACCTTTGACACCGAGCAGCCAGTCGCAGCGAAACTGCCGACAGACGAGCGGCCGAACGTCATAGATCGTGCAGCCTCCCGCGGCGAGGTAGGCGCAACGCTGTTTCGCCGGTTTGGCGATATCCTCGCCGGTATCAAGGCGGGTCGAGTAGCCCGGCTTCGATTCGATTTCCAAATGAATACAGCAATAATTACAGCGAGAGCAGCTTCGCTTATCGGATGAGGACGACACGGGGTCACCTCTTTCTGAAGGGTGTTGGTCAACATTATCAGATAGTCCGCTCTTTAGGTGAGGCCATTGGTCGGGAGCTGGCTTGCAAAAGGTCATTGAGACGAGTAAGACTGCGGCACTGGAGGTTCTTATGTTCAAATCTGTCGACCGTGCCGCCATTCTCAAATACTGGACTGCGGAGCGCAAAAAACAACTCCTAGGCAGCAAAAAGCTGCTGCTTCTCCCCTGGGAGGCGCCGGATGTTTTGGTAACGATGGATCTGATGAATCCTGAGGGTAGCCTCACGAGGAGTCAGACGAAAAAACTTCTTCAGGTAAACCACATGCTGGGCCTTTTGCGCCCGACTCTTCAAACACTGGCGAGCCAGCACTCTCTTCTTCGCATTGCCGAAGGCGCCGCAGGCAATTCTTATGTCAGTCTTCTTCTCGCTTGGTATTTTACAGCGGTTGAGAAGCACCCCGTAATGATCATCGCCACAGACTCGAACCCCAAGGTTGTGGCCCAATCCGAAGCCCGCGCCAAACATCTCGGGCTCGACAAAGTCCTTAAATTCGCCTGTCAGGGCCTTGAGAGTTTTGACTGGAAGCAACTCTTCCAAACTCTCTTTCCCGAGCACTGGGACGATTCTAAAGAGGAAAGCGCGGAAGAATCGCTGAAGCGCCATCGGCCTCACTTCTTCGTCACCTTGCATGCCTGCGACAGCTTGAGCTGCAAGGCCATTCATCACGGCATGGAGCTCAAGGCTGATGTGTTGGCGATCGCTCCTTGTTGTCAGGCCGAACTTGCAGCGCAATGGAAAGAAGTCAAAGATTTATCCTCCCCGATGCGAGCCATTTTCAACAGTCCACAGCTTCGCAGGGCTACAGCGGCCGACTTTACGGATACGATACGCCTCCTTCTCCTGAGATCACTGGGGTACGACTGTGAGGCCATAGAATTTGTGCCTTCAGAACATACGCCGAAGAATCGGTTGCTCTTGGCGCAAAGACGGCGTCAGTACGAC
The DNA here is from genome assembly GCA_004193325.1 of Pseudomonadota bacterium. Classification (GTDB taxonomy): domain Bacteria; phylum Bdellovibrionota_B; class Oligoflexia; order Oligoflexales; family Oligoflexaceae; genus Oligoflexus. Next base: position 3,566 of record SEDW01000211.1, read on the forward strand.
TTAAAAAGTCTTCAGGATTATGTGGATTTTAAAGGGGTCTGTGGTTCGGGGTCGATAGAGCTGGAACGCTTGGCTCAGGGACAGATCGATCAATTTAGGCAGAAATTATAGGCAAATGCGTAGTTACCGAGAACCGCATTATTTTTGACTGTTATCGCGCTTGTTGTTGATAGAGACGACCGGCGCATCTTCAACCTGAGGGATTCCCTGGGGGAGTTGCTTCAGGGCATCACCATCCCATACGAAAAATTCATCGCCATTTTCTTCAAATAATTCTTCGCTGGATCTCAAAAACGAGTCTTTGAGATCAATCAGTTTGCCCATAAAGAAAACCTCTCGTCATGCGTTAATTATCGAGAGTTCCACCTTGGCCTCAGATTTTCTATGAGTCGGTTATCGCCCGATTTGCACCCATCCCGCAAGAGTGATGGTCCTTCAAAAAAATTCGCTCGCTTGCCAACGCCCTAAAAACAAAGGGTTTTATTTGAAATCGGATTTTAAATGCGATTTTTTCGAGCATTCCCCCCGGTGCGTGCTTCATCTTTCGGATAAGTTCAAGAGACTTGTAAGGCTTGCGCAGTACCCCGCTCACCCGATTTGTGAACTGTGATTTTTTTGGCAGAAGAACTGCAGATTTCAGTTTGCATCAGGCCAAACCCATGTTAGTCTCCCGGCTCATGAGTTAGTAGCCTCTTCAAGTCTCTGGGCAGGTCAGCCCCGATCTTCGCACGAGGCCTCATCCCCTTTCGGAGATCGTTATGGGTAAGAAATTGTATGTTGGAAACCTCCCTTATTCTGCAACTGAGCAAGTGTTGATCGACACATTCTCTCAGTGCGGCGTTGTTGAATCAGCGAAAATCATCGTTGATCGCGAAACAGGCCGTAGCAAAGGTTTCGGATTTGTTGAAATGGCAACAGATGACGAAGCTGCAGAAGCAATCAAAGCATTCCACGGCGCTGATTACAGCGGTCGTTCTTTGACTGTTAACGAAGCACGTCCACAAGCTCCTCGCGAAGAGCGCGGCGGCTTCGGCGGCGGACAATCACGCGGTGGAGACCGTGGTGGTGATCGCGGCGGCCAACGCGGTGATCGCGGTGGAAATGGCGGCGGCTACAGCCGTGACCGTTACTAAGATCTAAAAGATTAAATTCTACAATGCAGCCCCGAAGCCTCTGGTTTCGGGGCTGTTTGTTTTTTCATGCATTCTATTTTTAGGGCTGAAATCTTTAAGGATTCTCCTAACATAATCCCTACTGTCTCCAATCGCGTATACATTTCGGCTGTGTTCTTCCCTAGTACCTGATAGAAGATCCTGACGTTGCTCTATGCAGTTCTTCCCTAAAGACTATTCACGCCGAGAGTTAGATTGCGATTCTATCTTAGCTTCATAATATTCCAGCTCTTTATCCTAGGTCAGCTTCAGGCTGAGACCGTCTGCGGACGCTTTGTCACACCCGATCAAATCAAATGGACAACGAGTGAGAAGAGAACCCTTTGCGGTTCTTCCGACACTCCCTCCTGGCAAAACATTCCCTTTAATCAGGCCGAATTCTTCTTCAGAAGCTTTCTGCAGTCACGGGGCTACCACAACCCCGGTTTTGAAAAACGCGAAGACGAGAAGCTCTACGTCCGCCCTGGCAAGTTAACCCTTGTCTCGAAGATCCACACTTTCCCTGAGCGTGCCGATCTCAACATGGATAAGTATTGGTATCCGATCGGGCGCCCCCTGACTCCCCAGCAGCTCAATGATATTGAGAAGTGGTTCGCCTTTAAACTCGGTCGCCTCGGCTACGCCTGTCCAAAGTTTTCCATGAGTGCAAACAAGGAGACGGGTGAAGTCCTCATCAACTTCGACGCGGGCGAACACTGGACCGTCGATGAAATTACTGGAGCCTCAATCCCTCAGGTCGAAGACGGCACTCTGGATCGCTACCGCGCTTTTGAAATCGGCGATCCCTATGATCCGGTTACGCTCGAAATTTCGTCGACCCGACTCAAAGAATCTCAAACTGTCATCAATACTCAATACAGTCCTGAATGTGCCAAGACCCCTGCGGGCACGATTCGCCAAACCACGCTTCCAGGTGAACCACGTCTCGTGACTTTCGGCTTTGGTTTCGATTCGGAAAACCTTGCCATCGCCAAGGGCGCCTGGCGTAACAGCCGTCTCTCGCGCAATGCCTCGATGCTCGAAGTCTCGGGAAGTATCTCCTATCGTCAGCAGACAATTCTCACGTCCTACGATTGGTACTACCTGCCTTTTCCAACAGCGAATTATTTGAAGAGCTACCTAAAGCTTGATCGTCAATTCGAGGCGAACTTTGAATCGCGTACGGTTAA
>SEDW01001190.1 GCA_004193325.1 Pseudomonadota bacterium
AAGCTCCTTAAAGGCATCGAACGCGCAGACTCTGTGACCTTCGATGCGCATAAGCAGCTTTATGTGCCTATGGGTGCGGGCATGGCGATCTTTAAAGATCACAAGTCCCTCTCTCTCGTCGCCCACTATGCGGAATATATTATTCGCAAAGGCTCCCGAGACCTTGGCCGCATGACACTCGAAGGCTCGCGCCCTGGTATGGCGATGCTTGTGCATTCCGGTCTTCGTATCATCGGCCGCAGCGGCTATGAGATGCTCATCGATATGGGTATCGAGAAGGCCCGACGTTTCGCGGATATGATTAAGGCGACTGAAGACTTCGAGTTGATCAGCGAGCCTGAACTCAATCTCCTCACCTATCGCTTCGTACCGCCGGACGTTCGCAAATACATGCACAGCTGCGCTCGGGAAGAGCTGCAGAACATCAATAATCACATCAACCGTCTGACGATCACGATTCAAAAAGAGCAAAGGGATAAAGGCGCGAGCTTTGTCTCGCGAACTGCTCTTGAGCCGTCGATTTATAACGGTCAGTTGATCAACGTTTTTCGGGTGGTCCTTGCCAACCCGCTCACACTCGAATCGCATCTTGTCGACATTCTCAATGAGCAGCGAGACATCGCAAGGCGTCTTCTGTCGGGAGAACTCGCTCTCGAGAGTGGTGACGGTGAAGATGGCGAACCCCTCAAGAAACCTCTCAGCCCCTAATTACAAACGTTAAGACATCAGAGCCTTTTCCTCCGGGGAGAGGCTCTTTCGATTTAAGAAGATCTTAAATTTTTATGGAATATTAATGCCTTAGAGCATTCCTTCCAAAACAACTCTTGCTCGCCTCTGTGGATAAGAAAGAATAAACTGAGGCATCTTACAATTATAGGAAGCTTCGAGCTCTTAGGAGACTTGAGGAACATGCGCATGGCCGAAGTGAAAAACAGCATAACATCAGGGCCACAGATCACTCTTCTCATCGCTGACGACGAGGAAATGAATGTCACCATTCTCTCCAGACGTCTTCGCCGCGAGGGCTACGCGACCATCGATGCTTCGGATGGACAGGATGCTGTAACCAAAATTCGGAATCTGGCCAAGGATGGATTACCCTTTGCCGTTCTGATGGACATCAATATGCCTATCATGAATGGGATTGAGGCGACCCGCATCCTCAAGAGTGAGTTCAAAGACCTGCCGGTAATCGCAGTCACAGCCTGCGTGGT
>SEDW01001191.1 GCA_004193325.1 Pseudomonadota bacterium
TATTGGTACCTGGAACACCTTTGGATCGACCCAAAGCATATCGGCAAGCGCTATGGGACAAAAGCTCTGGACATGCTCAAGGGCATGGCGAAAAAAGCCAGGGTGGAAAAGATATCCTTACTTCCCGAACCGAAGGCCGAAGGTTTTTACCAGCGCAATGGTGCTACATTTACCGGACTGGAAGTACCTTCTTCCTGCCCCGGTGGGCCTGTGTTTAAAGAAATGGTTATTAAACTGTAGTGCTCAATTCAGAAGCTCAGGAAAGAGAGTTAGGTCATGGAAGGTCCCTCGATTGTAATCCTGACGGAAGAACTAAAGCCATTTTTCAAGAACGTCGTGGATGATCTTGGCGGAACAATGGCAGAAAAATTTCCGGAACTAAAAGGCGCGATCTTTAAAAAGGCGAGAAGCTGGGGCAAACATCTTTTGCTTGTCTTCAATAATAGTTCCCTCCGCATCCACTTTCTGATGTTCGGCAGCTATCGCATAAATGATAGCCGCGACCGTGAACCTAAGTTGAGGTTGGTCTTTGGCGACGACAAGGTTGAGTTCTACAGCTGTGCTATCAAGACAATAACTGCGAAGGAACTGAAGGAATACGACTGGTCGATCGATCTCATGAGCGAGGCATGGGATGAGAAGCAAGTTGTAAAGCTTTTCCGAAAGAAGCCTGACGCCATGGTCTGCGATGTTTTGATGGATCAGGCCGTGTTCCCCGGCCTTGGCAATATCATTAAAAACGAAATTTTATTTAAACTAGGGATTCATCCTGAGCTTCTCATTGGAGACTTGTCGCCCAAGATGCAACTGGGTCTTGTGCGCGAGGCGAGGGATTATTCCATTCAGTTTTACGAATGGAAGAAGGCGAATGTACTTAAAAGGAATTGGAAGATCTTTCGAAAGAGAAAATGTCCTGTTTGTAAATCTGATCTTGAGATTGGAAAAACCGGAAAACTCCTTCGAGTCAGCTACTGGTGCGACGTTTGTCAGCCCAAGTAGACCTAGAGCAGAAGAAAACGGTGGCCCGCACAAAGCGGACCACCCTTAACTATTGGATGCGAAATTCGAAACTTAGTTTACGCTGCGTGACAGTTTAAGAAGGCTTTCGAGGATGCTCATTGCGCTGCGAGCTTGGTAGTCATCGAGGAAGTATGCTTTGCAGTTGATCTTCTGACCGATTGTGACGAGCGCGCCGTCTTTAACAGCTGAGAAC
>SEDW01001192.1 GCA_004193325.1 Pseudomonadota bacterium
CAGATCGTGTTCATGAATAAATTCCTCGAAAAGTGGAATGCCTGTCTCCTACCAACCGCGATGCATCCCTGGATGAATCCTGATCTGGAGACCAAACTCTGGCCGCACGGAAACAACGAGATTTACGCGAGTTACAACCGTATTTTCGATTGCCGTGGTCACGGCTGGTCGAATCTCCAGAGTGTGCACATCAATTTGCCCTTTGCGAACGACGAAGAATTCGGTCGCTTGCATGCCGCGATTCGTATCGCGTTGCCTCTCCTTCCCGCGTTAGCAGCAAGTTCTCCCCTGGTCGAAGGCAAAGTCACCGGCAGCCAGGACAGTCGCCTCGGCTTTTATATGGCGAACCAGCGCCGTATCCCGTCGATCATTGGTTCAGTCATTCCTGAGAAGGTTTTTACTGAGAAAGACTACAACGAGAAGATTCTTCATAAGATCTATAAAGACATCGCTCCCTCCGATCCTGACGAAATTCTTCAGGAGGAGTGGCTTAACTCCCGCGGTGCCATCGCCCGCTTCGAACGCCATGCGATTGAAATCCGGGTCCTTGATATTCAGGAAGCTCCGATTGCGGACTTCGGAATCATTGCTCTCGTCGTCTCCTTGGTGAAATCCCTGGTCGACGAACAGTGGATGTCCTACGCTGACCAGAAGAAGGCCGATGAGGATGAACTGCGCGTCATCTTCAAAGAAGCTTCTGAACAAGGTCTCGACTTCAACGTGCACAATTCTTTCCTATTAAGAGTCTTTGGAGAATCGTCGCCAGCTTCGATGAGAAAGCTCTGGACGAAAATCCTCGGCGAACTCTCGAAGAAGGACTATGTGATCAAGGACTTCATCGAGCCTGCAAAAAATCTCCTGGAAAAGGGCAACCTTTCCTCGCGTATCGTCAAAAACCTCGGTACAAATCCGAGTCGCGAGACGATTCGAGCAGAATACAAAAAACTCGCCCAGTGCTTAAGCAGCGGTCAGTTCTATGCCTAATGATTGGGTGCTGTTGATCAGTTGTGAGCATGGGGGTCACAAGATCCCTAAGGTCTACGTCAAGGATCTCGACGACGAGACGAAAGAACTCCTCGCCACCCATCGGGGTTGGGACAGAGGAGCTCTAGGTCTCGCCAAGCAGGTGAGCAAAGTGGAGAATTCTCCACTTTTCTTCACCGAGATCAGTCGCCTGCTCATCGACTGCAACCGTTCTATCCATCATAAATC
>SEDW01001193.1 GCA_004193325.1 Pseudomonadota bacterium
ACCTCAGCGGGTGGCTCGATCCATGTCGATGTGAGTCCTATGGACGGTCAGCATTCGGACATTATGTTCAAGGTGAAAGATAGTGGCATAGGCCTGACCCCGGAGCAGAAGGCTAAACTCTTCCAGCGCTATGTGCAGGCGGACGATTCTACTGCGAGACAGTTTGGGGGCACGGGCTTGGGCCTGGCGGTCTCCAAACAGATGGTCGAGCTCATGAAGGGCGAGATCGGGGTTGAGAGTGAGGCGGGTGCGGGTTCGACCTTCTGGTTCCGTCTGACTCTGCCTGAGGTCGTCCTCTCGGCCGTGGCACTGGCTCCTCCCGAGGAGGAGATCAAGGCGGAGTGGAAGAAGACCCGCGTGCTCATAGCCGAAGACAACGTCATCATGCAAAAGATCGCGGCTTTGATGCTGCAGACCCTGGGTTGCGAGGTCACCGTCTGCAACGATGGGGCCGAGGCTCTTGCTGTTTATGAGAAAGAGAAGTTTGATCTGATCCTGCTCGACTGCGAGATGCCTAATCTCGACGGCTTTGGTGCGGCTAAGGCGATTCGTTTGATCGAGCTGACTAAGGAGGTCGCGAAGACTCCGATCATCGCGATGTCAGCGCATATCGCGCCGGAGATCCGGGCGAAGTGTTTGGATGCCGGCATGGATGATTATACTGAGAAGCCTATTAAGAAGCAGGCTTTGATGGCTATACTGAATCAGTGGTTGCCGGGGGATGTGGGTGAGAAGTTGAAGGCGGGGTGATGCCTTGGCTTTGATTATGTGAGATGTGATGAAGACCCGCTGTCCGTTTGGAGGCGGGTTTTTTCTTTGGAGCGAGGGTACTTTGAGAAAGTTGTTTGGTGGAAAATCGGGAAGTGGAATCGAGGCCACTAACGATAAACTGAGCCCTTGGGGTATTGCGGGGTTTCTTTGTTTGTGGGGATTCGCTGGTCTTCTGGGACTTATCGCTATTGAAGTAATTGAAATCAATAGCAATCAGAATCCAATGTATGCCGTTGACCTCGAATGCATAAGAATTCCTTCGATCGATCAACGCATTCAGTATTATAAAAATAAGCATGGGAAATTCCCCACGTCCCTGAGCGACACCATAGAGAACGAAAAATACGTCTTAAGCTATAATTATCTAGAACTCCATGAACTCAAAGATATTTGGGATCGAGAATATCGATATGAAATGATTGCCGAGGATAGGTTTATCGT
>SEDW01000212.1 GCA_004193325.1 Pseudomonadota bacterium
GCTTCAAATTCGACGACACGCGTTTCAACCTCTTCGCGAGGTGCACGCTTTGAGGACTTTTTGCCTTTACCCCTTGATTTCGGCTCGTCGACCGGGCTCAAAACCAGATCATCCGATTCGTCATCACTGCCTAGCATCGGATTAAATTCTTCCGCCCAACGCTGGGCGGCTTCGAGCAGCTTGGCGTCGAGGTCTTGATCTTGATCGGCCTCGAGCGAACTCTCCTTGTCATCAACGGCCTTTGGCTCCGTCGACTTTGGATCGTTCGTTTCATCATCAAATTTATCGTTTGAATCAGTCAAGACTGACACCTCATGAGCGAAATATTGAAAATTAATGTCTAGACGTCGATCTCTACCGTGCGCTCGCTGTCACTCATTTTCTCGGCGATTTCAAGCGGTAGCTGCGCTTTGTCAAGATCGCTGCGGTAGAGCCAGAGCGGGCCGTTGGCAACTTCCTGGTAGATCTTCAACTGACCGGCTTTACTCAATTCGAGAGCCGCAAGAATGTAGATAACAAGCTCATATCGGGACTGAAAATTCTTATAAAAGCCTTGGAAAAGAGCGAAATTCACGTTGTCGATGACCTTGGCGAGCTCTTTGATTTTATCCTCGAGCGTCACGTTATGGGTCGTCGCCTCCACGCGGGCCGGAGGTTTTCTCTCCGCCAGAGTTTGCAACATCTGCTCGTAGAGAATGATCAGAGTTGAAGGATCGCCGATCAGCGGAGCCTCGATCTTTTCATAGACCGGCATCAGTCGCTGCCATTCCATCGACGAACGAATCTGTACCCCAAACTGAGGCTTGATTGCCAGGTGCTCGCCGACCCGTTTGAAAATCTCGTATTGAATCAGCTGTTCCTGCAGGGAATAGCGGGGATCGTCTTCTTTGAGTGGACCATCGTCCGTTTTATTTTCCTGACCTGGCAGGAGCATCTTCGACTTGATCTCAATCAAAGTCGCAGCCATCTCAATGAATTCGCCAGCATCGGCGAGATCGTCATATCGAAGAATACGCAAATAGGCGAGGTACTGCTGCGTAAGCTTGAAGATATCGATATTAAATATGTCGATCTCGTTCACTCGAATCAAGTGCAGGAGAAGGTCGAGGGGACCTTCAAACTGATCGAGTTTGAGATAATACTGATTTGTCATTAGAGGCTGTTCCCTTGCCGCTTACGAGCAAATTTGTGATGGTCTCGGATTTTAACTGAAAGTTCGCATTTGCTCCAGCTTTAAGGAAGTTCGGAAATTTTTCTTATAAGATCAGTTATTTTAGTGCGTTGCGATGATATTCATGACGGGAAAAGAAAAGCCGGCGAAAGATCTAAGCCTTGCAGGAGCTTGGACCATCTGGCATACAACTTCTTTTAGAATTGGGAGCCATGCGATGAACCCGCAAAATTTCCTCGAAAACTGGCGACAGCTACCCTTATCCAAGCTCTTTCAAAGAGCCGCCGATTTCCCGGTCGGAGCAAAGCCAAAAGTTCGCGCTGATGTTTTGCAGCAGTTTTATCCTGACTATCCTCTTCTGCCGATCGAGTTTTTAAAATTCTTTCCCCGTGACGTTGAAGCGGAATTCTCTTCCACGGCTCCCATCGTCCATCATTTTTTATCCAGCGGCACGACCATGCGCGACCGTTCGCGTTCGTCCTTCACAGCCCTTGGACTCAATCACTATCACGAATTTTCCTTACTCAGTTTTCGGGCGATGCTTGCAACGTTCTTTGGTGACAAAGCGCGTCCCCGGGGTATCAGTTTTATTCCCGACACGAAGGAATGGCCCTCCTCGAGCCTCGCGCAGATGGTCGACTGGATACGAAAATCGTCGCAGCTGATCAGTCGATTCAGAGCGAAGGCGATGGCAGTCTCATCGTCGATGACAGAATTCGTACGGACCTCGGCTTGCCATTTCGCACCGAGGATCGCGCTCAGCTTCGAAGTGATGGAGCCTTTCAACTGAAAGGTCGCGTGGCCTTTAGCCCCTTAAAAGGCTGTTCGATGCTAGCGGAAGATCTTCTCAAGACGCCGGGACACCGAGGCAATGCTGAAAAACCAAAGGCGAATAATGACATCAAATTCGCGACTGTCGATCGCGAACGGGCTCAGAAAATTGATAGCATCACCCGGGCCATGCTTGAGGACCCCAAATTTCATAGCCTCATTCGTGACAGCCTCGGTCACGAAAAGACCACGAACTGGTGCCTGAATGATCTGAGACAGAGCGTGCCTCAATCGATCGACGCCTGGCTTTCGGCAGCGGAGGCTTCTGCCAACCGCATCGATTCCTGGCTCTTCATCGCGCCCCGGACTCATGATTTTGCCCTGCTTCATCCCTTGTTCCTGGCCGCAATGCTCGATCTGAAAGTTTCCGTTCGACCGGCCATGGATCAGGCGCTTCTCCACTATTGGCAGGAGATTTTTAAAGGGACCTGGTCCTTTGACATTTTGGACGGCGGCTGGCGCCTCGCGCCTGGGGCTGATGTGCCTGCCAAGGCTTTGCTCGTCTACGGAAGCGATGAGACTATCGCCGAACTCCGCGCCGCCTCGAATGCCGAAGTGCAGGGCTTTGGCAGCTGGGTCACGGTCTCGATGATCCATGCAAAAAACTGGACGAAGGACGCCTGGGTCAAGGATGCTTTCAGCCTCAATCAACAGGGCTGTATGAGTTCGAGACTTCTTTTCGTCTGGGATGAGGAGACTCCGGAGCTATCCTCTCGGACGGTTAGCATCGGCCCTTTAAGTCACGGGGATCATTTGCACCTGGCTCATAGCGAGCTCGATCTGGCGCTCGAAGGCTATGAACTTTTGCCTCGTCCGAACCTCGATGATCTGCCGCTAGGACATCGTCCCTGGCCAGGCCTTGAAGGCATACAAACTCTTTTGAGTTCCAGGCCGCTGACTCTTCCTGTAATACGAGCATCAAGGGCTGATCTTATTGATATCGTAAGAGCAATCGAGCGTGATCCTTCGATCATGCTCCTCTCGCTGGATGCGGAAACGAAGGCTGTGATCCAGCCTCATTCCGAACTTATGATTTGCGAAGTGGGAAATGCCAATGTTGCTGGTTGGACTGGCATCCACGGCGGTAAGCCTCTATTTTTGCCGGACCCGAAACTTAAATAGCTTCGTGGGGCAAAACCAAGGTTATAATAGCCCTACGAAGAAAGTTTCCATTTACAGAGCGTCTCTCCGCATAACGGGGAAAGGAATGCTTCATGCTGCTGAAAAGCTTGATGACGATGATGGGCCTTACGACTTTGGCAATTCCGGCCTTGGCGTCTGAGGATCATTACGCCGATATTTTAAAACGAGCCTACGTCAGCAGCTCAAGCATCAGCCAGGAAACTCTCGACAGTTTTCGTGTGTCCGAAGAAGCCGAACCGGGAGCCGTCAAAGAACTCTGCGCTAAAATCGGACTGCGCTTTAAAAAATTCGGCTGGGAGGAAGACCCTTGCGGCAAACTCCCGTGGCGAGCGACGCTTCGCACAGTGAAAAATAATCCGCTTCTCTTCATCACCTACGGCACGGGCAGTGATGCCACCTTGATTTTAAGCGCTGTGCATCCCGACGAACTCACCCCTATTCCCATGGGTTTTCGCCTCGCTAAACATCTCTCAGAAAATCCAGGACTGGTCTCGACTGATCAGCAGGTGATCATCGCGCCGCTCGTCAATCCTGATGGCTTCTTTGCACCCAATCCCACCCGCACCAATGCGCGTGGTGTGGACACGAATCGAAACTTCTTCACCCTCGATTGGTATGAAAAATCCATGACCTGGTGGAAGACGCTTAAAATGAAAAAACTCTCGCATTTTCCCGGGCATTTTCCGAACTCGGAAGTGGAGACCGTTTTTCAGGTTCGCCTTATCGACGAATTTCAGCCGGATAAAATTCTATCCATCCATGCGCCTCTTGGCTTCATCGACTACGATGGTCCCGGCGATCAAAAACCGATCCACATGAATGAAGCGGAACGTCAGGCGAAAGCTCTGGCCGGAGCCATCTCTCAGAAATCCAAAAACTACCGGGTCGTCGATTACTCCTTTTATCCGGGCTCGCTTGGAAACTTTGCCGGCAATGAGCGTCATATACCAACGATCACCCTCGAACTCTCCACAACTGATGCGAAAAAGGTCGATAGCTACTGGAATCAATTTCTGCCAGGCCTACTTCAGGCCATCAGCTATCCCTTCAAAAAGACGATAGAACGGACCAACAACACCCAAAAATTCTATAGTGATTTCAACGACAAGCCCCGTCCTAAGACCGACAAGACCTGAAGGCCTCGATTTAAAATTGCCCTATGAAATCAATCATGCGATATTCCGCCGTCTCAACGAGGAATATCGCATGCATACCAAAGCCGATCCCAGCCCACTCCTTACACTCAAAGATTTTCATTATGAAATTCCCGACGCGCTCGTCGCGCAGGAACCCTTGAGTGATCGTGCGGCATCGAGGCTTCTCGTCCATCATCCTTCGGGCCAGATCGAGCACAGCTGGGTGAAGGCACTGCCTGATCTTCTACCCAAAGGCACCCATCTCATCGTCAACGACACGCGCGTGGTCCCAGGTCGCCTCCTCGGGCAGACGATTCACGGCGGCAAAATCGAATTGATGCTACTCCGTCCCCTCGATTCCGAAGCGAATGTCTGGAGCGCATTGGGCAAACCCTTCAAAAAGCTTGCTCTAGGGCAAAAGATTTTTTTCCCGGGTGATTGTGTTGCTGAGATCATCGGCAGGGAAGAGCAGGGCGCTCAGCCCTCTCTCCATGTGAAATTTGATCTGGGCTTTGAAGAGTTTTGGCTTTGGATGGAACGAGAGGGTTACATTCCCCTGCCGCCCTACATCAATCGTAAGGATGCTCCGCAGGCGCCTCAGTCGAGCGATCGCGAGCGATACCAGACGATTTACGCTCGTGAGAAAGGCTCGGTGGCAGCGCCCACGGCCGGCCTTCACTTCTCCGAAGATCTTTGGGCAGAGCTGATCGCCAAAGGCGTTGTGCCGGTGCCTGTGACTCTGCATGTCGGCGGCGGAACATTTCTGCCAGTGAAGAGTGACGAGATTTCGTCGCACAACATGCATCGCGAAAGATTTATGGTGGGGGAGGAGTCTTATCAAAAACTTTTGAATGCGATCGACCAAAAGCTACCCATCGTGGCGGTCGGCACCACATCGCTTCGCTGCATTGAATCCTTTGCCCGCATGGCGAAAGACCAGGATGTTTCGGAGCTACTCAATCGCTGGCACGAGACGGAGCTCTTTCTCTATCCCAAAACAAAAGAAAGCCGCATCTCGCCATGGGCGATCAGCGGCCTTATAACTAACTTTCATCAAAGTGAAAGTTCTCTTTTGATGCTAGTTTCAGCTCTGCTTGGTTACCAGACGATAAAAGATCTCTATGATCAGGCTATCGAAGAAAAATACCGCTTCTACAGTTACGGAGACGCGAGTCTTCTCTGGTTACCAAAACCTTAAACTTCAGCGACGCTCCATGAGTTTGACCAGGATCTGAAGATCCTCGGCCTGTTGCTTAAGCTGCGAGATCGTCGCATCTTTGAGCTTCAGCTGAGATTCCAGGCTCTGTATGCGCGATTGAAAAGAATCTTGAAGGTGCTTTTCGATCGAGTTGATACGAGTCACGGTCTTGTCACAGAACTGCAGCAGAGAATTGGTATCGACCAAGCTGTGCTCGGAGCGAAGCAAATTCTGACTGATGGATTGCGGCAAAGTCTTAAAGCTCGCGCCGGGTCTGAGACCTTGTTCGCTAGCGTAATGCACAATTGGTTCCGGATCTGGCATTGCTTGTTTCGGCATTGCGACAGCAGCGGCTTTCACCGGCGCGACCTCAATGGGCTCCTCAAGAATTTCGCCATTCGGCCCAACCGGGATGTAGTACTTTCCCTCTTTTAAAACCGCTTTAATTCGGCCCGTCTTAATGCGTCTTCTGATAGTCATATCAGAGACGGCAAAAGTACGAGCGTACTCAACTATGGAAAGCCATTGGTCAGCCATAGTACCCTCATGAAGTCTTGGAGATGATTCTAGCTTTTCTAAGTCTATCGAGAGAAAAGACTCCGGAAAAGCCAGCCAAATCCTTGACAGGGCTCATTTAAGCGACACGACCAGATCTTCCCCACTTACGCTCACATGGGCAGTTTTTTCACCCTCGCGCTGATCTCGAATAAGAAGAGAAGAAATCGGATTCTCGACGAGTTCTTCGAGTTTTCTCTTCAAGGGGCGCGCACCAAAATGGGCAGTATCGATCTTGTCGACGAGGAGCTGTCTTGCATCCTGCGGAAAATCGAGGCCGACTTTGAGATTTTTCAGACGCGAATTCAGATCTTTGATCATGATGTCCGCAATCTTTTGGAACTGCGATTTATCGAGCTTATTGAAAATGATGATCTCATCGAGACGGTTGATAAATTCCGGCCGGAGATAACTCTTCACAATTTTTAAAACTTCTTTTGCCGAATCATCGTTCGACCAATCATTGACTTCGACGCCAATCCCAATGGGAGCGCGGCGCTCCGACATCACGTCCGAACCCAGATTCGAGGTCCCTATGATGATGCAGTTGGCAAAACTCACTCTCTGACCTTCGGAATCGGTGACCCAGCCTTCATCGAGAATCTGCAGGAGGATATTGAAAACATCGGGGTGCGCTTTTTCAAATTCATCGAAGAGGACGACAGAATAGGGCTGACGTTTGACTTTTTCCGTCAGCTGTCCACCTTCGCCATAGCCGACAAATCCAGGAGGCGAGCCGATCAGCTTACTCACCTCATGCTTTTGCATATACTCAGACATATCGATTCGAATAATGCGGTTCGGATCATCGAGGACTTCGGCGGCGATCGCTTTCGCAAGCTCGGTCTTGCCCACTCCCGTGGGACCGAGGAAGAGGAAGGAGGCAATCGGCACGTTGGGGCGACGAAGCCCGGCCCGGTTTCGACGAATGGAATTCGCGATGGATTTGATTGCGTGATCCTGCCCGATTACTCGTTTCGCCAAATGGGCTTCGAGATCGAGGAGCTTGTCGGCTTCCGTGGCGATCATCTTTCGCAGGGGAATACCCGTCTTCTTCGACACAACGGCGGCAATAGCCTCACGATCAACCCGGTGATCCACGTTGCCTTGGGTTTCCTGATAAGCCTGACGTGACGCTTTGATTTCGCCTTCGAGCTGGGCCAATTCCATCTGATAACGGGCCATGAGTTCGAAATCCTGCTCGTTGAACGACTTGGATTTCTTGTCGATCAGCTCCTGGCGTTTCTTCTCGTCGCGGCGAAGCTCGGGAGGCGTGTAAATCGCCTTCAAATGGGCGATTGCTCCCGCTTCATCCATCAGATCGATAGCCTTATCGGGAAGACTGCGGTCTGGGATATAGCGGGCCGACATCTCAGCGGCTGCAACCAGAGAATCGGCGGTGTATTGAATTCTATGGTGAATTTCGTATTTTTCTTTGATGCCTTCAAGGATTTGAATCGTATCCTCGATGCTTGGCTCATCAATACGCACCGACTCAAAACGTCTGGCGAGCGCCTTGTCCGATTCAATGTACTGCTTATATTCACGGTTGGTTGTGGCACCGATACACTGGAGCTGACCACGGGCCAGGGC
>SEDW01001194.1 GCA_004193325.1 Pseudomonadota bacterium
CTTGCCACTTCAAACACCGCGGTATCACCCACGGCCCAGGTATTGAAATCACTTCCGCTCTTGGGCGTATAGATCTTCGCGTTCAAGGTGAATTGCGTGAGCTTAACAATACAGTTTCTGTCGAACTCGTAGACTTCCAGGTAGACGTTGCTATTCGTAACTGTCGCCGTCTGGGTCGAGGCGCAACCGGAAAGGGTCATCGTAAATGCCGAGGCATCCGCGTCGCTCAAGGCCGCAGCTTGATTACTAAGAACGCCGTTGTAGGAAAATGTTCTTCTCGTGGCCGAGGTGTTTTCTTTCACAACCCCACTATTGTCATCAGCGTACTCCACTTGCTTCTCGGGAGCACAGGCGGCAAGACCAAGGCTGAGCATTGCCAAAATATTGATGAGCTTCATAGTCCGTCTCCTAACCCATGTCCTATCGGGGGACAGAGGGAGTTGATTGCCAAGGTCTGGCTTATATTAGAAACGATCGGCACATCCTGTGATCACATGAATTGGTTCGAAATCACTCTTTAAATTACAGCTGCTTAGAGCTGATCATAGGTAAGGCTCATGAGAGTGCCGGGTAAGATTTGAAAGACAAAAATTCGGAATTCTTACTCCTCCACGAAGCGAACTTCCCATGTCCCGGATCTAGGCAGGATTTGCCGGAAAGATTGCCCGAGAATAGACCGATAGGACCCTGAGGCCATACCTATCGACCACGAAGCAGGGGCACGTCTAGTTTGAAAGAGCATTTTTCACATTCAGGCCGTTTGAGAAAGACAGTGTTCGCACTGAGTCTTCTCCTCGCCTCCTATTGTGAAAATAAGGCCCTGGCGAACATCGCTGTCACAGGCGGCCTGGGTGGAGTCATTGGTCAGATCAACAAAGGCGACAGCAGTCTCAAAGCCACGGGCTACGCTTATCACTTTGCTGCCAACTGGCATCCTCAGTTTAGTGGCAAGCCGTCGTTCTTCTCCCTTGGACTCACGGGCAAGCAGATGAAGCTGAGTTATCAGGAAGATCACATCAATAAAAAGGGTACCTACAACCTGGTTGGACCCGCCTTAGGTTTGTTTCTTCCTATCGACGAGACTTTCATTATTCAAATTTTCGCTCAGTATTATCCGGGTTCAACCTTTTCCACTCTCTCGACCAACACCGTTCAGCTCAACGGCAGTCGCTTCAAATACTCCACTTGGGAACTCTTCACCGGAGGTGG
>SEDW01001195.1 GCA_004193325.1 Pseudomonadota bacterium
GAACTGAGAGATCATTCTATCGCGATGCCGGTGGTGGAAGCCCAAAGCCATTACCGAAAAGCCATCCGCTACGACCAGGAAATTGAGGTGGAAGCCTCGATCGATGAGTTTGCCTATCCGGAGTTGATCATTCACTACCGCATCCTCTCAATCGAAGGTGAGACCCTGTCCACGGGCTCAACGCGGCAGGTCTACTTGAATACCGAGAATCAAAAGACCTATTTTCTTGTTCCCGACCTCGTATCGAGTCGCCTTGAGCTTGAGATAAGCCGTCAGAGAGAAAGTGGGCAGGGAATATGACATATAAGCTTTTCGCCGTATTTTTTGCCTTTTTCCTGGCCTCCGAGCCTTCCCTCGCCAAGAGCAGTCTGACTCTCGAGAGGATACAGAAAACCTATCGGGGCATGACCCAGATGGAAGGGGAAGCTGAGCAGATCAAGACGTCACCTCTCCTCCTTCGGCCGCTTAAATCCAACGTTTCTCTTCGTTTTGACAAAGGGCTTCTCACCTGGCAGGTCGAGGGGCAAGAAGCCTGGCAGCTGCGCTTTGATAAAAACTCCAAGCCGAAATTTATCAACGGCGAGAAGACGATTAAACAAATTCCCGCCGATGCACGGGATAAGCTCGATAGAACGATCAGCCTCGTCCACAATATTCTGACCATGGACCCAAAACTTGATGATGACTTCAGCCTGAGCCTCGACAAAAATATTCTTACCATTCTTCCCAAGGCCGGAAAAAATACCGTCTTTTTCCAATCCATAGCCATTGAGTTTAAAAGCAACATCGAAATTCAGAGCATCAGCTTTAAGACTCAAGACGATGAAACCAAGCTCTTATTCAAACGCATGAAGTTTAAATCATCATGAAAATTCCATCTCCTGCCCCTACGCTTATCCTCCGCTGGGGATTGGTTCTCGTCATTTCCCTTGCCCTTGGCTTTCAACTGATGAAGGGCCTCAAGATCGAGCAGGATGTGGTCGCCTCGTTGGAAAAGAGCCGCCCCGAAGAAGCCACTATCTTTCATAAACTCAAAGGCTCAGGTTTTTTCCAGGATCAAATTTTTTTCCGGATGGAACAAGATAATCCGGAACTACGGGCTGAACTCGTGCAGAAACTCAAAGAGAGCGGCTTTGAGATGAGCTCGGTTTTTGAAGCGCAGATCAAAGATCCCTCCGAACTCTACGCCCTTCTCCCCTATCTGCCTGA
>SEDW01000213.1 GCA_004193325.1 Pseudomonadota bacterium
TTTGGCCGCGATGCAACAGAAAACACTGTTTTGAGAAGTCGGGACGAAGCCTACAGTCACGGCCTGATCGTGCCGCCGGCGAACGTCAAAGGCCGCATTCCTGATGAGAGTCGGCTCCATTTCTACCAAAGCGCTTTTTTAGAGGGGGAAAACTCTCCTCGCGGCCCTCTCGTCGCCTCGATCCGCACACGGTTTCGCAGTGATGCAAAACGTCTACTCGTGCAGAGCAAAGATGATCCTCAGTTCTTCATGAGTTCTTTTCATGACAATGTTGATGAATTTATCTGGCTCGCTGGTGGTTATGACATTATTTTTTCGGCCCAAGGTTCACGGCGTTATGAAGATGGCGTCTACCACTGGAACCTTCGGGATAATTCAGTGAGAAATCTTTTGCCGATGCTCCGCGAGAAATATTTCCCTGAGCTTAAAGATGAAACGAAGATGCTCATAAGTCTTTCCCACTCGAGTGATTCCCCGGACTTTATTTATCTCTTCGCCCTGCCGGCTCCAGACAGTGGCAGCATGGATCCCAAAGAATTCTTTCGTTACCGAAACTTCTACGCTTTAAATTCGGACAATGATTTTATCGCCGAACGTGTGACTGCAGACAAAGACTTTTCGATTTTTGACTATCCCATCGATCATCGTGCTCTTTTAAATGTACGAGCGATGGAAGAGGCCAGTCCTTCGCAAAAGAGTTGGGCAGCCCTTTCTCTCAGTGGCGAGAAACAAGCGCTTCTTGAAACGTGGCAGAATTTTTGCTCGGATCATTCGAACAGCCCATCTCTGCCATACGCTTTGTGGTGGCTGGTTTCGATCTATAATGACACCTACCGGGACATCCTCAAGGATCAGCCGGAAAAGGCTCGCACTCTACGCAATTATGGTCTCGAAATCGCTGAAGCTCTCAGTGCGCTGTCCAGTGCACCGCCTTACCTGAGAGCGTTTGCGGAACATCTCAAAAAAAATCTTCTTCTTTCAAAGGCTGCGGACTACAATGTGGTCTCGACGGTTCAGGACGAGGAAGAGGAGGATGAAGAATCTTCTTCTCTACCCAATCCTCCTGGCGATAAGAATGGGAATGCAGCTCAAAGGGCCGTTCCCACGAACGAAATCAAAGACTGATGCCAAACGGCTGATCATGATTTGATCGTCAGACATCTATCGCTGAGCCGTCCAAGATTTGTAAAGATTCGGGAGATCAATGTGCAGGAAACAGCGCATCTACTACCTTCAAACGTATTTGCCATCATATTAGCCGGCGGCAGCGGCACTCGATTCTGGCCAAAATCCAGACATAAACGCCCGAAACAGCTTTGCCAGATAGGCGATAGCGATTACACCATGATCGAACTCACGCTCCGTCGTCTCGATGGTCTGGTGCCCCGCGAGCGACGCATTGTTGTTACACACATCGATCAGGTCGAAGACACGCAAAAGATCACGGGCAAGCTTTGTCAGCACTATCTCGCCGAGCCTTCGGCCAAGAATACAGCGAATGCCCTTGCTCTCGCCGCGTTGGAAGTTCAGGAAATCGCTCGGGCTCAGGGCATCGAGAATCCTATTATTCTCTCGCTTCACGCTGACGCTCTCATCAAACGCATTGATGTCTTCACCGACACCATCAAAGCGATGATCGCCTCGTCCATGAAAGGCAAGCTCACCCTTCTCGGAATCACCCCGGAATACCCGGAAACAGGTTACGGCTATATTGAAAAGGGTGCGGCTCTCGATGGTCTCAAGGCCACCTATCAGGTCGACAGCTTTCGTGAGAAGCCCGATGTGGCCCTTGCGACAAAATACATCGAGACCAAACGCTTTCTTTGGAACTCTGGAATCTTTGCCTGGCAGGTTTCCACCATTCTCGATGAGCTAAGAGCCTTTGTACCGAACTCGGTCAAAGTCCTTAGCGAAGTCCTTGGCAAGGAAAAGAGCTTTACTCATTTACCTGCAGAGAGCTTCGCAGCGGCTTATAAAAGCCTTCAGTCGATCGCCATCGATCCGGCGGTCCTCGAGAAGAGCAAAAAGGTGACTGTCGTCGAAGCGGATATTGGCTGGAAGGATGTCGGGAGCTGGGAAGCTCTCGCGCAAAGCTTTCCGACCGATGAGCAAGGCAATCTCTTCTACGGTGAAGTCATCAACATCGATTCCACCGGCACAACCGTCGACAGCGATGCACGGGTCGTAGCCTGTATCGGACTCAAGGATATGGTCGTGGTTTGTTCGGAAGGCGCGATCCTGGTTTGCCCACGCGACCGCGCTCAGGATGTGAAATACATCGTGGAAGAGCTTAAAAAGCGGAATAAGATGGATCTCGTTTGAAAACGGAATTGAGAATAAAAAAGCGATCTCTGCCGTATGGCTGAGATCGCTTTTTTATTAGGTAAAAGACTTAGAGAATCTTGTAGCTGTAAATCGTTTTGAGACCGGTTGAGAAGTAAATCTCATCATCCAAGACGAAAGGCTGTTTCGTGACGCTTCCGCCGAGATCATCGTGCCAGAGGACTTTGCCGCTAGCGAGAGAAACAGCGGAGATACGGCCTTGGCTGCCGCCGATAAACACAGCCTTCTCACCGACAGTGAGAGACTTGATCGATTGCCCGAGTTTGGCCTTCCAGAGCTGACGGCCATTGCTGGCCTGGATCGCCATGAGTTCACCATTCATGCTACCGACGTAGAGTGTACCGTCGCGATATGCGGAAGTGGTGATGCTCGGCGCTGAGACTTCCCAAAGAGTGCCGTTTGGCTTCGACTGGATATCGACGCCAAAGATCAGACCATCATAACGGGTGACGTAGAGTTGGTTGTTGCCAACACCAATTTCACCGACGATGTCTTTGAAGCGGAAGTCGTCTTTACCTGGACGAAGACGCCAGTTTTCTTTGCCATTGGCGATATGAATCGATCGGATGTCGCCTTCGACACTTCCGATAAAGACTTCATTGCCAACAACCTGAGGTGCAGCGCCTGTACGAATCAAAAGATTCGGCGAAGAGGCTGCATCATAAGCCCAGAGGGTTTGACCCGCCTGGAAGTCGATCGAATAGAGCTTTTGGTCGACTGTGTAGACGAGTAGGGACGTTCCCGAAAGAACGACCTTGGTCGATACGAACTGAGTCAGGTGATTTTCCCAAACGGTTTTACCCGTGTTGATATCCACCTTCAAAAGACGACCATCGCGAAGAGCAACGATCGCGAAACTGCCGAAGATCTCAGCAGGAGCCGTGAGATCGGAATTGGTTTCGAGAAACCAAAGGTGCTGCTTCTTCTTGAGGTCGTAGGCTGTGAGCCAGTGGTTCTGGTACGAACCGACGATCGTCTGAGTGGAAAGAGTCCATCCCGCCTCGTCGATCTCCCCCAGTGGCTTCTGATCGTCAAGAACCTGATCGAACTTGATCATTCCGCTGCGAAACGGACGGCATTCAAGCCCATCCACATCGCAACCTTCGACATCGTCTTTCGCTGGCGTGACGCAAGAACTCGCGAGGAGCCCTGTCAGCAGCATGGACCAAAAAATCTCTTTCACAAATGCCCCTTAAGACTACGCAGGAATCAGAGCCAACAAACCGCGAGCTCGTTCTGCCTCAGGACTTGTGCCGTGATCAGTGATCAACTTATCAAGAGCAGCCTTGGCCGCTGGAAAGTCCTTTTTGAGGAAGAGTGCCTGACTCTTGGTGAGAAGAGCCTTAGGCAAGAGCTCTTTGCCAACCGAAGCGACGAGTTCGTCCGAATGTTTGATGGCTGCATCGAAGTCGTTTTTGTCGAGTTCAATGGAGATTAAAAGCATCAGGCTCTGCGCATGAATGATCTTTTCGCTCTTGGAGTCAGCAACGATCGCATTCAGTTCGGTACGGGCAGCATCGAGGTCGCCATTGTTCGCGACATAGGCAGCATGCTTGAGACCAGCAGCCAGGCCTTCAGCCGCTTTGGGATTGGCTTTATAGAATTCGAGGTATTTTGCAGAAGAATCCGCATGCGTTGGCTTCAAAGCCTTGATTTGGTCATTGAGCGCCTTCACTTCCGGTGTTTCCACTGGAGATTGAGTCTCAGCCTGAACCGGTTGCTTGGCGATAAGCGCTTCGCGTTGTTTCTCAAGGCCTTCGCGAGCGGCTGTATAAGTTTTCATCTCAGCTTCGTAAACGCTATCGACCTGAGCGATCGCGTTCTGACGTTTCTCGGTGCTGGCGTCTTTAAAATATTTGAAGGCGTAACCGCCGACGAAGACAGCGATGATGACGGCACCCGTGATCCAAACTGGTTTGGGATTTTGAGCCAATCGGTCCACAACGCTCAGGGCTTGGACCTGAAAAACGTCTGGGGCATTGAGGTTTTTGCTGTTATCGCTAGCCATATAGTCCTCTTGTTTCCGTCATATTTACGCATAAAAGCGCGATGTTGCAATCTGTGATAGTATAGATCTAACGGGCATTTGCCTAGTAGAATTCAAGCAGTCGGGCCCATCCAAAGCTGCCTCGGACTGCTGTTTGAAGCACGGAATCACCTGGACCATTTGGAATAGGGTCCCAGGATCTCGCAGAGGACAACATGGGCGCATCCGGACTTGGTTCCCTTTTGGTAAAAGAAGGATTTCTCACCGAGCAGGATAGGCTGACCATCACCAAGACCTGTGGTCAGGGGAGCTGGGCTTTCGCAAAGAGTATCCTGGCCATCGGCCTGCTCGACGAAGACGAGCTTGCTGCTTTCTTTGCCGAAAGGACTCGTTACCAGATCGCCCCCAAAGATTTTCTTAATCACCTCGATCAGGCGGCTATCCAATCCGTTGATCGTCGCCTCGTATCCAAGCTCGAAGTGATCCCCCTCAAAAAAGACCACGGTAAGATAACGGTAGGGGTTGTCGACCCTCTCGATCGCAGTACTTTAAAGCAGCTCGAATTCTTCACGGGCTTTGAAGTCGACCCAGTCGTAATTCCGCTTTCGCAACTTTACGAAGGCCTGACCCGCATCGATCCCGAGTTCCGCTATCAGCCGACCGCACTGACCCACTTTCTCCAAAACCATGCGCAGTCCGCCTGGGTCCGCCAGAAACTCGAAAACGACGATGGAACCTCGCCTCTGCCAAGTGGCGCCTCGATTTCGAGTCGCGGCCGATCGAGCGCCAACGACATCGAAGAAATCTATGACGACCTCCCGGAAATTGAGGAAGTTGAAGAGATCGAGGATAGTGTTGAAATTGAGGAAGAGGAATTCGCCGTTCAGGCTGAGGACTCTGATTCAGAATTTGAGCTTGAAGAAGACGAAACCGAACCTGAGGAAGAACTCGACGATCCATTCGCAGGTGCTGCCTCGGCGGCGGCTGTCACCGATCTCGACGATGACCTGGGAGCTGAAATATCATCTCGCTCCCGTAAGATTGATACCGACGATCTCCTGGAACTTGACGATGGATCAGAGGATGAAGTCGAAGAGGAAAAGGATCTCGCGCCGAACGCTAATTCCAGCGTTCAGGATTTCGATTTTGATTCGGAGCTGAGTGGCCTCGAAGCCCTCCCCTCTGATGACGAGGCTCTCTCAGAAACTGAGGAGCTATCGTTCGATTCCAACGAGAACGGCAATCTCAGCGCTGATCTCGTGCTCGAAGAGGAAGATACCAATATCGATGCGCTCTTCACTGCGGACGGGACCCCGAAGGAACCAAAGGAACCGGGTGCCTTCGAAGGCCTTGCCACGCTTGAAGACGATGACGAATTTGATACGGAGCCGACCGTGACCAAGGCTAAGAGCCCTCTTCCTGACGCGAATGATCGTCCGCTTAAGGATCAGGATGATTTTGACTTTGAAATGGACGAAGTCAAAGCCGAATCACCGCCGCTGAGCAGCTTTGGTTTTGAAGAGACCAAACCTCGCGCCTGAAGAACTCGATCACGATCTTCTTGCCGTTTTGCATTCGGAAATCGAAGCGGATGATCATAGTCCCAGCGTGGATCCGAAACATTCGAAAATCGATTTTGGACTGGATGATCAACCCTCAGTGGTTCGGCCCGCGACCAAACAAACGCAGGCGAAACCGTCCTTTCAGGATGAAGAGGAGACGCATATCGATTTGCGTTCTTCGCCATCCGCGAGACCTGACGACCATGACGACGATATTCTTTTGCATCCGGATACAGCTGCCCTCAAAGCGCAAAGCGATTCGGGTCTCAATCCAACATCAGCCATTAATGAACTGATGGTCAAACTCAGTCTTTGCTGGAATCCCGAAGGCACGCTCAAGGTTCTTCGCGAGAATTTGCCTAAAATAGGCGATGCCGGAGCCCTTCTCAATACCAAGAGTCAGCATCAGATC
>SEDW01001196.1 GCA_004193325.1 Pseudomonadota bacterium
TCAGGCAGATAGGGGAGAAGGGCGTAGAGTTCGGAGGGATCTTTGATCTGCGCTTCAAAAACCGAGCTCATCTCAAAGCCGCTCTCTTTGAGTTTCTGCACGAGTTCAGCCCGTAGTTCGGGATTATCTTGTTCCATCCGGAAAAAGATTTGATCCTGGAAAAAACCTGAGCCTTTGAGTTTATGAAAGATAGCGGCTTCTTCGGGGCGACTCTTTTCCAGCGAGGCGACCACATCCTGCTCGATCTTGAGGCCCTTCATCAGTTGAAAGCCAAGGGCAAGGGAAATGACGAGAACCAATCCCCAGCGGAGGATAAGCGTAGGGGCAGAGGATGGAATTTTCATGATGATTTAAACTTCATGCGTTTGAATAAGAGCTTGGTTTCATCGTCTTGAGTCTTAAAGCTGATGCTCTGGATTTCGATGTTGCTTTTGAATTCAATGGCTATGGATTGGAAGAAGACCGTGTTCTTGCCGGCCTTAGGCAGGATGGTAAGAATGTTTTTGTCGAGGCTCAGGCTGAAGTCATCATCAAGTTTTGGATCCATTGTCAAAATATTGTGGACGAGGCTGATCGTTCTATCGAGCTTATCCCGTGCATCGGCGGGAATTTGTTTGATCGTCTTCTCGCCATTGATAAACTTTGGTTTGGAGTTTTTATCAAAACGAAGCTGCCAGGCTTCCTGACCTTCTACCTGCCAGGTGAGAAGCCCTTTGTCGAAACGAAGCGAAACATTGGATTTAAGCGGCCGAAGGAGGAGAGGTGATGTCTTGATCTGCTCAGCTTCCCCTTCCATCTGAGTCATGCCCCGATAGGTCTTCTGTATCCTCTCGAGAGTCAAACTGCTCTTGGCGAGGGAAGGCTCGGAGGCCAAAAAGAAAGCAAAAAATACGGCGAACAGCTTATATGTCATATTCCGTGCCCACTTTCTCTCTGGCGGCTTATCTCAAGCTCAAGGCGACTCGATACGAGGTCGGGAACAAGAAAATAGATCTTTTGATTCTCGGTATTCAAATAGACCTGCCGTGTTGAGCCCGTAGACAGGGTCTCACCTTCGATTGAGAGGATGCGGTAGTGAATGATCAACTCTGGATAGGCAAACTCATCGATCGAGGCTTCCACCTCAATTTCCTGGTCGTAGCGGATGGCTTTTCGGTAATGGCTTTGGGCTTCCACCACCGGCATCGCGATAGAATGATCTCTCAGTTC
>SEDW01000214.1 GCA_004193325.1 Pseudomonadota bacterium
TTTGCCATCGCGAGTGATCATCCCGACCTCCGGCATGCCCGTGTACTCGCTGCCGCCAATGATCTTGGATTCACTCACGCTTGTGCTCTGGCAGGCCATGAGCAGCGACAGACCGAGAACTGCGAGTATGGTCTTCATAGGATCCTTCGGACAGTTATATATTTTTCATATTTGCAGTTTAACAAATCCTGAAAATTCTTCTGCAGATAAAAACCCATAGCTCCTGATTGTTTCGTCATGCACAAAAATTTGATTCTATCCCATCCGGACAAAACACAATTATTGCAAACAATCCAAATCTCTTCCTGCCAAAGATCGACATTTTCCCTATGAGAACGCGACCCTCATTATACGCGAAAAATTTTTCACGCTAAGCGAAATCATTTTTATTTTCGCCTACTAAGCGCATCTTCTGCAGATCTGTTCCCGACTATCATTACTTTTCTGATTATTCTTCTCAGATAATAACCCGTAATAAACCATAGTTAGTGCCCCGACATTTTTTATGTAGAGAATTTTATCTCAAAGCCATTCAAAGCCCTCCGAAGAAAAAACTCATAATTCTAAAATCCACCGAGGTGAGATTGTGAGTAAGTCCCCAATGAGCGGGGCGCTGCGAGAGTTCTTAGCCGAAGCTGAGGAGCAACTCGAACGCGTCACGGTAAAGCTGTCGGCCCAGGACTATAAGAAGCCGGACTCGGAATCCATTCATGCTATCTACCGTGAACTGCACTCTCTCAAGGGGAATGCGCAGCTCTTCGGCTTTCAGGCTTTGGCACAAGTCGCACATACCTTGGAATCAGCCATTGATTCTGCACGTAAACATAATCAGGGCCTGTCAGCAGAGCTAGCGGACCAGATCTACGTCGGCACGGGTCTTCTGGAGCGCATGGTCAAGGCCGTTCGTGATAGCTCGGAAGCGGATTTCTCCAAAGACGTGACGCGCCTCCTTACTCAAATTACAGAAATTATTTCGCGCGGGCTCCACGGCGCGCCTATGCCTTTCGGCAAAGACAATATCATTCCCGACGAAAAACGCCCTCTTGCTCCGAGTGAGAAAGGGGCCGAATCAAAAGCCGAAGTAAAACCTGAGCCTGCTCCAGAAGCGAAGGTGGAGATCAAAGACGCTGCAGTCGAACAGGCTGCGAGCCCTAAACCGCTTGAAAGCGAGGAGAAAGCCAAGTCGCCGTCCCCTCAGCCTGCCGATGCTGCGAGTCAGGAAACTCTCCGTGTCCAGGTTACGCTGCTTGATAGTCTTATGAACCTCGTCGGGGAACTCGTCCTCGTTAGAAACCAGGTTCTGCAAAAGAGCAACAGTCAGTCAGACGATGCAGAATTTGCAAACCTCTCGCAGAGACTTGACGTCATCACGACCGAACTTCAGAACGAAATCATGAAGACCCGTATGCAGCCCATCGGGACTATCCTGACCAAATTCCATCGCCTGGTCCGAGACCTTTCGCGCGATCTCAATAAAGAGATCAACCTCAAGCTCGAAGGCACGGAGACCGAGCTCGACAAGACTCTGGTCGAAGCGGTGAAAGATCCCTTAACCCACATCATCAGAAACTCAATTGACCACGGCATCGAAACCAAGGAAGAACGCGCGGCCAAAGGCAAAAACAAGGCTGGCAACGTCGCTATTCGCGCCTTCCATGAGGGCGGCCAGATCGTTATTGAAATCAGCGACGACGGCCGCGGCCTTCAGCGTCAGAAGATCGGCAACAAGGCGATTGAACGCGGCCTGATCACCGCCGAAAATTTCCGCAAAATGTCAGATCGTGATATCTGCAACCTCATCTTCCTCCCGGGCTTTTCAACTGCTGAGAAAGTTTCCAATCTCTCGGGCCGTGGTGTGGGCATGGACGTGGTAAGAACCAATATCGAAAAGATTGGTGGCGTCGTCGACATCAGTTCGGTCGAAGGCGGCGGCTCAACGATTCGCATGAAAATTCCTTTGACTCTCGCGATCGTACCAGCTCTTTTGATCAAGACCGACGGTCAGAGTTTTGCCATTCCGCAGGTTAAACTCACTGAACTCGTTCGTCTTCAGAAGAGTGAAAATCAGGGCGAAAACCGCATCGAGCACCTTCAGGGTCAGGCCGTTTTCCGCCTACGGGGCAATCTCCTCCCGCTCGTTTCGCTCGAGAGCCTTCTGGGCCTGAGTCCTAAAGGTCCGAAGCTCGTTCAGGAGCGCGAAGAGACTTCAATCGTTGTTTTGCAGGCCGATGCCGGACTCTTTGGATTGATCGTGGATGAGATCGATGATTCCACAGATATCGTCGTCAAATCCCTCAGCGGATTTTTGAAAGATCTTAAAGTCTATTCCGGAGCCACCGTCCTTGGCGATGGATCCGTCGCTCTCGTGCTCGATGTCACAGGTCTTGCCGAACACGCAAACATCTTTAATGAGCGTCGCGAAATCGCAGCTCTCGAAGACGGCAACTTGAGCAACCGACACGAGGAAATCACCGAATTCCTCACCGTGGATGTTGGTCTCGAAGGACGCTACTGCATCCCTCTTTTTGTGGTCAATCGTCTGGAAGAATTTCCTCGCGATCTGCTGGAAGTGACAGGCAATCAGCTCGTGGTTCGTTACCGCGATACAGTCCTTCCATTGATTGATCTGGCTCAGACCCTGAAAGGCTCCAAGGCTCCGGCGACGAACAATAAGGAGTTTTGTTCGGTTATCGTCGTACAGCAAGGCGGCCGCCTCTACGGCATCATCGTGGAACAGATTATGGACATCATAGGCATGACTGGCGCTATCGACGAATCCGTTCGCGACAATGCCTGCCTTCTCGGGACCAAGATCTATCAGCAGCACATCGTGTCTGTGGTCGACGCTTTCCGCGTGATCCACACTCATTTCCCCATCCTCAATACCAAGGAAAAAGAAGGGCAATCCGTTCGCATTCTATATGCCGAGGATAACAACTTCTTCCAAAGACAGATCACTCTGATGCTGGAAGGCGCGGGCTTTAAAGTCACAGCCTGCATCAACGGTGAGGAAGCTTACCAGAGTCTCGACAACGGCAAGTTCGATGCCTATGACATCGTCGTCTCGGATCTCGATATGCCGGTGATGGACGGCTTTCAGCTGGTCGAAAAAATTCGTGGCAATAAGGCTATGGCCAAACTTCCTGTGGTTGCTCTCTCCTCGCGAGCAAAGCTTATGACCGAAAAACAAGTCCTCAAAAGCGGTTTCGACTGTTACATCGAGAAATCGGATGTAGCAGGCCTTATCGAAGCTGTTCAGCATTACACCCTCAGCAAAAGGGAGATGAAACGTGGAGCATAAGAGTGGTGGAGGCAAATCCGCCTCGAGTCAGAGACAGCTTTGCACCTTTTACGTGAAAAGCCAGCTCTATGGAATCGACGTGACCCAGGTGCAGGAAGTTGTCAAAGCGATGGCCATGTCCCGCATCCCCCTAGCCCTTCATTACGTCAGAGGGCTGATCAATCTCAGGGGTCAGGTGGCGACTGCGGTCGGACTTCGGGAAATGTTTCAACTCGAGGGTCAGACGGAGACGAGTTCGATGAATGTGATTTTGAGACATGAGGGGGCGCTGATCGCTCTTCAGGTCGACGAAATAGGCGATGTAATGGAAGTGGAGAGGGGTGACATCGAATCCATTCCTTCGACGATTCCTGACTCCATTCGAAGCTATATGTCCGGTGTGTTTCAGCTGAAGAATTCTTTACTTTGTGTCATCGATCTAAACAAACTTTTCAAAAACGTAAGTGAAAGTGAGGCAGTATGAGTACAGCACGCAAGAAAGTTAGCGACATTGGTTCAGGCAAAAGCAAAGCCGCAAACACAGCGGCAACAGCGGAAATGATGGCAAAAGCGGTCAATCAATCCTACGCCTCCATCGAGTTCGCCACTGATGGAACGATTCTCAAAGCGAACGATCTGTTCCTCAACCTCATGGGCTATAGCGAAGAGGAAGTCAAAGGCAAGCACCATCGTATGTTCGTCGATGGCAATGAAAAGGACAGCTTGGAATACCGCCGTTTCTGGGACGAACTGGCTCGCGGCATTAGTCAGTCACGCGAATTCAAACGCATCACCAAGCGCGGCGCACCGGTTTGGATTAATGCCTCCTACATGCCGCTCAAGGATGAAAAAGGCAAAGTCTATTCGATCGTGAAGCTGGCTCAGGACTATACAGCTCAGCGGATCGAAAGCACCGATTTTCAAGGCCAGATTTCGGCCATTTCCAAATCTCAGGCGGTCATCGAGTTCAATCTCGACGGGACTATCATCACGGCCAATGATAATTTTCTGAAGACTCTTGGCTATAGCATGGAAGAAATTCGCGGCAAGCATCACAGTATGTTCGTCAACGAGGCCACTCGCACAAGTGCAGCCTACCGCACATTCTGGGAAAAGCTGAATCGCGGCGACTACGATGCGGGCCAGTACTGCCGTTACGGCAAAACCGGCAAAGAAATCTGGATCCAGGCCTCCTACAACCCAATCATGGATTTGAATGGCCGTCCTTTCAAAGTTGTCAAATACGCAACCGACATCACAGCGACCATCGAGCTGATCAAAGACCTCACCGATGCCGCCAATCATCTTGCGGCTTCCTCGGACCAACTCAACAGCGCTGCCAGCGAAATGGCGCAAAACTCAGCACGAACCAACGATCAGGCCAACGCGGCCTCAGTCGCATCGAATCGAGTGGCCAAAGGCGTCGAGGAAGTTGCAACCAACACCGAAGAAATGCAGGCCTCCATCAAAGAGATCGCCCGCAACGCCAACGAAGCCTCCAACATGTCGAACGAAACGAAACGTCAGGCGATTTCTACGAATCAGACGATTCAAAAACTTGGCGAGAGCTCGAAAGAAATCGGCAACGTCATCAAGGTCATTTCCTCGATCGCGCAGCAGACAAACCTTCTTGCCTTGAACGCCACCATCGAAGCCGCTCGTGCCGGAGATGCCGGACGCGGCTTTGCAGTGGTTGCAAACGAAGTCAAGGAACTGGCCAAACAAACGGCCAAGGCCACTGAAGAGATCACCAACAAGATCAGCGCGATCCAGTCCGATTCCAGCGATGCAGTGAAAGCGATCTCCGGCATTGGCCAGAGCATCGAGAAACTCAACGCCATCGCCGGCGCTATCGCAGCATCGGTCGAGGAGCAGGCAGCAACGACGAGTGAAGTTGCACGCGTCGTACGCGAGTCAAATTCTGGTGTTCAAGGCATTACGGAAAACGTAAAATCGGTGAGCCAGGCAGCGACTCAGACTTCGAATGGCGCTCTTCAGGTCATGAGTTCGGCCAAGACCCTTCAGGATCTTTCGGCAAGACTCCAGTCCATGGTGAAAAGCCTCGGGAACAAATGAGACAAAGGTAACTTTTAGTGAAGATCTTTATCGCTGACGACTCGATCACTTATCGCAGTCAAATCGAAAAACAACTCGTCCTCTACCCTCAGGTAGAGGTGGTTGGATCTTCACGTATTGGACCTGGTACGGCGAGCATTATCCATAACGTAAAGCCTGACCTGCTGATTCTTGATCTGAGTGAAAGCCAGCCGCTGGCCTTCTCGCTGCTCGAGGATATTCATGCCCGTCATGCCTTGGAGATGTC
The DNA here is from genome assembly GCA_004193325.1 of Pseudomonadota bacterium. GTDB lineage: Bacteria > Bdellovibrionota_B > Oligoflexia > Oligoflexales > Oligoflexaceae > Oligoflexus. The sequence continues at coordinate 5,604 of SEDW01000214.1, forward strand.
CGTACTCGGCCTGATCAATAGCCCATCGCTTCGAATGAAAGCTATATCGCTTGGCTGCAAGGAACTCGTGGAGAAGCACCCCGGGGATGACGAACGCGATGGTCCCGACAGTGTGCGCGTCGCTAAGCTGGTCATGGAATATGCCCTTCGGATAGCCGGGGGCTCAACAGTCCAAAGACACGAACTGCCGAAGCGTCCCCGCTCAAGTCTTGAACAGTTCGAACCCGCAGTGGTGGTTATTGCTAGTTCCACT
>SEDW01000215.1 GCA_004193325.1 Pseudomonadota bacterium
CGCTTGCTCTGTCGCCATTACGAAAAACCCGCTGCCGATGCTGATATCAATAATCTCTTCGATGATATTGCAATCATCGCAACGAATATTAAAAATGGTGCGAGCTGCTTCTTTCAGTCAGGAACTGGTGCGAGTGCGAATCTCGACGGGAATAATAATCCTCCCCCGAGTGATCCCGGACATACACTCTTCAACGGCGGTGCAACTGGATGCGTAAGCTGCCACGCTATCCGTCCTTTCATTGAAACGCCTTATCTCGCGAGCGTTTCTCCGGCCCACAAGATTCGTAATATCCAGGATTTTCCTAAAGATAAATACTGGTTCCCAGGCGAACCCTCGACCATCATTTACCGAAGCCTCATTCCTGGGCAAAGCACGTGTACGACCTGCCACAACATTGCATCGACGGCACCGTCGAGTTATAGCAGCAACGCTCTTGAGATGGCTCACCAATCGATAGGCTTGAGCCAGAACTCAAATGTAAACAGAAGCACGCCTTATATGACTCGATTCGCATCGTTCGATGCCGCACGCGCTGCCCTGACTGCTCACGAGTCCTGCTTTCAAACAGGCTCGAACTGTACGATCGAAGACATTTCAACTCCAGCCCGTCTGGCTTTCGAACGCGGCAACTCTGTCCCAACACCTCCTGCTTCTAAAGTTGAGACAAACAAGGTCTACACTATTATCTCCAGCAGCTCGGGCAAATGCCTCGACGCTCGCGGCGGCAGCCCTGAGAACGGCACTCTCTATCAGCAGTACGACTGCAACGGCGAAGTCGATCAAAAATTCCGTTTCGTCAAAGTGAATTCTGATGAGTATGAAATCCGTGCAATCAACGGCGACCGTTGCCTCAGTTCCGAAGCGGGCAAGACCAACAACGGTAATCCGATGATACTCTGGGATTGCGGCGGGGGCTCTGATCAGCATGTGCGAATCCTGGAGGCCAAAGACGGCGCCTACAAAATCCAGTTTTCGAACAGCGCTAAATGCATGGACATTCAGGGTGAGAATAGCAAAGACAACGGTAAAGACATTCATCAGTGGGACTGTGTGGAGAATGCCGACCAAGCATGGTTCCTTCGTGAAACCAATGGAACTGTCACACCTCCTCCAAGCGACGATAAAAAGTTCGAAGGCAAAATATTCAACTTCGTAGCAAGCCACTCAAACAAGTGTCTCGATGCTCGGGGCGGAAGCCCAGAAAATGGTACGGTCTACCAACAGTTTGATTGTAACGGTGAGATCGATCAGAAGTTCCGTCTGGTAAAGATCAAAGGCGATGAGTATCAGATCCGTGCCGTGAACGGTGGACGCTGCGTGAGCTCTGAAGCGGGCAAAACTCAAAATGGAAACCCGATGATCCTCTGGGATTGCGGTAACGGTCCGGATCAATTGGTCCGTATGCTCCCAGCTAAGAACGGCGCTTATAAAGTGCAGTTCTCGAACAGCGCCAAATGCATGGATATTCAGGGCGAGAGTAGCAGCGACAATGGTAAAGACATTCACCAGTGGGATTGCGGCGACAATGCTGACCAAGCGTGGCAACTGCGTGAGACATGGTGATCGACGGATAATTTGGAAGTAGATTGACCTTCCTTCATCCACAGCAAAAGCATTCGGTTTACGCCGAATGCTTTTTAACTTTCTGCCAAAGGAATTTAAGGCAAAATTTCACCTACCCCCGACTCAACAAAAATGCCGACAAAAACCCAAACACAGTAATCAGACCCGCATAATCCTGCGTCGCCTCAAAAGCCTCCGGAATCATCGTATCGCTAATCATCGCGAGGATCGCACCAGCGGCAACCGCCGTCGTGCCCGAGATGACTTCAACCGAGAAATGACTGAAGACCGTATACCCAACCCAAGCTGCCACAGCCGAGACCGCAGTAATCCCGCCCCAGACTGAAAAGATATACGTATTCGATCGCCCATTCTTCTTCATGCCTGCAGCACTCGAAAGACCTTCAGGCACGTTCGAGAGAAAAACAGCAACCACGGTAACCCAACTCACCCGCCCACCCTCGAGCATACTCACACCGATCACAATCGACTCCGGTATCCCGTCGAGCAAGGCTCCAAGTGCGATCGCCATTCCACTGCCGCTGTGTTCATCCTCAGACTTTTGCTTTTCTCCCGATCTCTTTCGATGTTTCGCGCCCCGCTTATTCAGAAACGTCGAAGCAACCGTATAAATGAGAGCGCCCGCTAGAAATCCTAGAGCGGTCGAAAGATAGCCCCCCTTTTGATAAGCTTCGTCCATCAGCTCAAACGACAAAGCCGAAATCAAAACACCAGATCCGAAGGCCATGATCGCCGCAATGACCCTTGGCGAGATCTTGGTAAATGCGCCGACTCCCGCGCCCAATAAAAGAGCTGACCCACCGAGCAATCCCCATAGACCCGCTTGTAATTCGACCGGCAGCATATTCATCCTCGTTCAGCTTGCATTCACATCCAAAGCACACGATCATGACGATCGGTATACTCCTGGAGTAGACCTTTTTTCAGAAGATATATCATTCATAAATGCTGCAAGATATTCACCAGCTGCCCAAAGGGATCTCGAACAAAGAACCTTCGCACTCCCCATTCTTCATCCGTAATCTCGTATTCGATTTTGAACTTCGCCTTCTTCATCAACGCATAGGCATCCTCCACATCATCGACCTCGATCGACAGATTAGGCACCGGCGTCCCCGAACCACCTTCTTTCGCAATGCTAAGCTGAATAGTCATCTTCGACGTAGAGCCATAGGTAGCGATCCAGCCATGATCCATCAGGAGATCGAGACCGAGGATCTTTTCGTAGAATTTTTTGCCGAGACTTAAATCCTTCGCCTCAATATTTGCCACGATGCGTTTGACCTTCAAGGTCCCCTCCTAAAATTCTTCTGAATAAGCAGTCATCTGAAGGAAGCGTAGCAGTAAAAGCCCTCACCCACCCTGCTAAAACACCTCACACATCCTTCCCCTTGCTCCTCATTTCCAATTGTGCGAACGTCAGACCATACATTTTTCCAGTTCCTCTGGACTCGATTACTCTGTGAAAAGGATCTCACTGATGTTGTTGAAAAAATCTTTGGTTTTGAGCTGCGCCCTCCTCTTGAGTAGCAGCGTTTTTGCCGCTGTTAAGTCGCAAAACGTCAGCTACAAAAAAGGCTCGGAAACATTTGAAGGCGTTTTATTTACGCCAGACAATGTGCGCGGCAAAGCCCCGGCTATTCTGATGGTCGCCAACTGGATGGGAATCACCGACGAAACAAAGACTCAGGCTGAGCGCTTTGCGAATCTCGGTTACGTCGTTTTCGCAGCTGATGTTTACGGCAAGGGCGTTCGTCCGAAATCTACCGATGAAGCCGGCAAGCTCGCAGGCAAATACAAAGGCGATCGCAAGCTCTTTCGCGACAATCTTGTCGCGGGCCTTAACGAATTGAAAAAACAAACGAATGTCGACACTTCCAAACTCGCAGCAGTCGGATATTGTTTCGGCGGCACGGGTGTGCTTGAATTGGCTCGTACTGGAGCTGATCTCAAAGCAGTTTTGACTTTCCACGGCGGTCTCGATAGCCCAACTCCAGCCGATGGCAAAAACATCAAAGCCCACGTCATCGCCTTCCACGGCGCTGACGATCCTTATGTTAAACCTGAAGAACTCGCAGCTTTCGAAAAAGAAATGCGCGACAGCAAAATCGATTGGCAACTCGTCAAGTTCGGAAACTCTGTGCATAGCTTCACCGAAAAAGCTGCGGGCACAGACAACAGCAAAGGCGCCGCCTACAACGAACTCGCTGACAAGCGTTCGTTTGCCGACGCGACGCAATTCCTAAAGGACACTCTCTAAGATGACTAAAGGCCTGGCAGAACTCTTTCATCCCCTGGTGTGGCAATGGTTCCAAACTCGTTTTGGCAAACCCACCCCTGCTCAGGAAGAAGGATGGCCGGGCCTCATTCGCCGTGAAAACACGCTTATCGCCGCTCCAACCGGTGGCGGTAAGACTCTCTCTGCTTTCTTCGTCGCGATCAACGAACTCGTCACCGAATCGCTCGAGCATCGACTCGACGAGGGCACCCAGATCCTCTATCTCTCGCCGCTCCGGGCCTTGAGTAACGACATCAAGAAAAATCTGGAAGAGCCTCTGGCAGAAATCTCTGCACTCCTCGCAGACAAGGGGCATAAATTCGAACCCATCAAAGTGGGCCTTCGAACCGGCGACACCACGACCTACGAACGTGCGAAACTTATCAAACGACCCCCGCACATTCTCGTCACCACTCCAGAGTCTCTCTTTCTGATGCTGAGCTCGCCCAAGGCTCGGGCGACCCTAACGTCGGTCAAGACCATTATCATCGACGAGATCCACGCTCTCGCCCGCGACAAGCGCGGCACTCATATGAGCCTTAGCATGGAGCAGCTCCACAGGATCTGTAAGGTCCCGCCTCTCCGCATTGGATTAAGTGCGACCCAGCGCCCGCTTGACAAGATCGCGAGCTTTCTCGTTGGAGGCCTTGACGGTGAGCGCCATTGCACGATCGTCGATGTCAGTAAGCAACGTGACGCCGATATCGATATCATCACCCCAGACATTCCTCTCTCAGCGATTTGCAGTATGGAGCAATGGGAGAATGTCTATGGCAAGATCCAAACGCTGATCGAAGAGCATCGATCCACCCTGATCTTCGTCAACACCCGTTACATGGCCGAGCGCATAACCTTTCAGTTGAGTGAAGCCCTGGGCGAAGGCGCGATCGCCTGTCACCACGGAAGCCTTTCGAAGCAAAAACGGCTCGAAGCCGAAGACAAGCTCAAAAAAGGCGAAATCAAAGCCATCGTCGCCACCGCTTCTCTCGAACTCGGCATCGACATCGGTACGATCGATCTCGTTTGTCAGATCAGCTCGCCGCGGAGCATCGCTGGATTTGTGCAGCGCGTGGGACGCTCCGGTCACGCCCTCGGCCTCAAACCCAAGGCTCGCATCATAGCTCTCACGCGCGACGAACTCATCGAATGCATGGCTCTCCTTAGAAGCTATCGCGAGGGCCTCGTCGATACCATCGAAATCCCTGAGCAGCCCGTGGATATCCTCGCCCAGCACATCGTCAGTTATGTCTCGAGCGAAGATCGTAGCCCACAAGATGTCTTCGAGACCTTTCGTCGATCAAAGCCCTACAATAATCTCGAGATGAAGACCCTCGAACAAATACTCGGATGGTTGAGCGAAGGCCTAGCCTCCTCCTCAAAGCGTGGCGCTTATCTCCACTGGGACAAAGTCAACGATGCCCTACGCGCAAGGCGCAATGCGAGACTCTCGGTTGTCACCTCTGGCGGCGCAATTCCCGAGATGAATCTCTACCGCGTGATGCAGGAATCCGACATGAGCATGGTCGGAACTGTCGATGAAGAATTTGCGATTGAAAGCACCAAGGGCGATATCTTTCTCCTTGGAAATCACTCCTGGCAAATTGCAGGCCTCAAAGGCGATGTCCTTCTCGTCAAAGATCTTCACGGTGCGCCTCCCACTATTCCTTTTTGGAAAGGCGAAGCCGGCGGCCGAACCTATGAACTCTCTGGCGAAGTCTCCCGTATCCGCGCCGAGGCTGACGTTATTCTCTCAGAGCAATCCGAACCTGATCTCGACGGAGACAAAGACGGCACGATCTGGAGGGACTATCTCAATCCGCTCGAAGAGTGGATCAACCATGAATTCTCAATCAGTCCAGAAGATGCCAGGCAAGCAGCCGAATTCCTCGGCGCGCAAAAAATGGCCCTCGGCGTACTGCCGCATCAGACCCGCATCGTCTACGAACGTTTCTTTGATGAAACAGGCGGCATGCAGCTCCTGGGGCCTCGCCTTTAGAAAACGCTTTTGCAGAGGCTTCGATTTCGAACTGCAGGCCAGCGCCACGGACAACGGCATTCTCCTCTCCGTAGGTCCGAATCAAAGCTTTCCACTCGACGCTATGTTCAAGATGCTGAATCCGGCGAATTGCCGATCCATCCTTGTCCAGGCCCTTCTCGATGTGCCCATGTTTGAAATTCGTTGGCGCTGGAATGCGACGCGTGCCCTGGCCGTTTTACGAACCAAAGGCGGCAAGCGTGTGCCTCCGCATCTGCAGCGCTATCGTTCGAATGATCTCTTGACCGCAGTCTTCCCTCTCCAGACGCAGTGCTTCGAGCATCGAACGGGAGACCTCGAAGTCCCCGATCATCCGCTGGTCAAACAAACGGTTGTCGATTGTCTGCAGGAAGCGATGGATGCCAATCGCTTCGAAGGCGTGATGCAAAGAATCGCGGCCGGTGAGATTGAGCTCATTGCTCGCGACACCCGCGAGCCGTCGCCGTTCTGCTACGAGCTCATTCATGCAAACCCTTACGCCTTCCTCGACGATGCCCCACTCGAAGAGCGTCGGGTGAGAGCCCTGAGCACACGCTTTCAGCTCGATCCCCAGGCCTTTCAAAACCTGAGCGGACTCGCACCCGAGGCCGTTTCGCAAATCGTCGC
>SEDW01001197.1 GCA_004193325.1 Pseudomonadota bacterium
AATAACGATGAGGAGCTTAAAGCCCTCGTCGTTCCGGCTCTCGCATCCTCGCCCCAGGTTCTCGTCGAGAAATCTCTGAAGGGCTGGAAAGAAGTCGAATACGAAGTGATGCGCGACTCTGAAGGCAACACAATTACGATCTGTAACATGGAAAACTTCGATCCACTCGGTATTCACACCGGTGACTCGATCGTCGTCTGTCCGAGTCAGTCCCTCTCCGATGACGAATACCAGATGCTACGCAACGCGGCGATCAAGATCGTCAACTCGCTCGGCATTGTCGGCGAATGCAACGTTCAGTACGCGCTCGATCCGCACTCCCTTAATTTTTACATCATTGAAGTCAATGCACGTCTCTCTCGCTCGTCAGCTTTGGCCTCTAAGGCATCGGGTTATCCCATTGCCTATATCGCGGCCAAGGTTGTACTCGGCTACGATTTGCTGGAGCTGAAGAATCCGGTGACTGGCATCACCTGCGCTTTCTTTGAGCCGGCACTCGATTATATTACGATCAAGTTTCCTCGCTGGGACCTTCTGAAGTTCCAGGGCGTCGATCGCCATCTGGGCTCGACCATGAAATCAGTCGGCGAAGTCATGGCCATCGGCCGAAGCTTTCCCGAAGCTCTACAAAAAGCCACGCGCATGGTTACCGAGCATGCCGAAGGTTTGAGCGCCATGCGCTTCAAAGGCAGTGACGAAGAACTGAAGGCCGAACTGAATTCTCCGACCGATAAGCGTCTCTTTGCGGTCGCAGAAGCGTTTCGTCGCGGCTGGACCATCGATCATCTTCGCGAATTGAGTTCGATTGACCTCTGGTTCCTGTCGAATCTTCGCGGCATGATTCTCACCGAGACCGAAATCGCCAAATACGGCGAAGCAGCAAATCCTTCGGACCGCCCTGACCTCATGATTCTCTTTGCCCTGGGCAAGGTGAATGCTGAGACCTGGAAGCGTTGGAAGATTCAAGGATTCGGTGATGAACAGATCGCAGGACTTGTGCTCAAGGGCAAAGGCATGAACGCCGACGCTCTCTGCAAGGCATCCTTTGCGGTTCGTAAACTTCGCCTCGAGCACAACGTTCGTCCCGTAGTGAAAAAGATTGATACAACCGCTGGTGAATATCCTTCACCCTCGAATTATCTTTACATGACTTACGGCGGTAGCTTCAGCGATCCACTCCCTGAAGACAACAAAGTCTTCTC
>SEDW01001198.1 GCA_004193325.1 Pseudomonadota bacterium
TCGACTCGTGTGACGGAACCATCGTAGGACATGTGCATCGGCATCTGATCAGGAAGTGAAGCGTACATGACGAAGAACATCGCAAACATTCCAGCCGTAGCCGAGAAGCTGATCACTTCAAGGATCCTCTCGAATGCACTGTAAGGTATTTTGATTTGCGGTCTATCACTGCTTGTCATAATTTCGATCCTCCATCACGGTCTTTTTTACGGACATAATCACCCATGGCGCACCTACAGAAGCCGCATCCCCTTTTTCAGGCGGAAAGACTCGATCTAGAGTCCTACTTGCGATCGCTGAGCACAATACTTAAAGACGATTTGGTATTTCGATCCAAAAGCGACGTGCTTTCAACCCGGTCTACGAAAGGATCTGGCATTGGGTTTTTGAATCGATCCATTCTGGAGGGGACACACCCACAGTTGGCTAGACTGCTGATCGAATGCAAAGAATTTTGTCCTGAGAATCGAATAGACATCTTCTATCCCAGCGAAGACGTCCGAACAGGACACTCACAAGGCCAATCCAATCGATTGAATGATTTCTACGAAATAGATTCGAAGATATTCAGAAGAGATAGCAGCCTCCCTAGTGATTACTTAATCGACGATGAATGCAGTCCCGAAGACTATACTGACAAGATTCTTGCTCTCAGTGATAGATCCAGCATTACTCATCAAATCTTCGTGGCCATGAGCCAGAGACCCGAGACTCAGCGTTTCACGGTTCGATTCCAAGATAGACTGATAGCGGCTGCAAGCTACACCCTGATAGAGGGAGGAATTTTGAAACTTAGCGGGGTCCAGGTTGACGAGGAATATCGAAATCAAGGCTTACAGAAAATACTGATTAAACACCGAATTCATCATGCTTTTGACAGATTTGATTTCGACAAAATTTATTCTATCGCCAAGCGTGATTCGGTAAGTGGCAAAAATTTGGAAAAGATGGGCTTCATACGATCGGCTGTGTTTGAGTTCGGTCCTTAGCTCCGGGATAGCCAATAGAAAGTAACCCCACCCTCAAACCCGTTGCGAATTCGCAATTTTTCTACTCTTTATCTCATGATATAATCTCTAGCCAGGAACACCCGACTATCATGAAGAGCAAAACCTTATGATCAAAACAGTAAAATTGCTTTATTCTATGATGCCCTTTCTCTACTTCGCCACTCCTCCCACACTTGGCGCAGCTGCCAAACC
>SEDW01001199.1 GCA_004193325.1 Pseudomonadota bacterium
TAGAGATCGTCGAAATCCAGCTTTCTAATATCATTCATCGGCTGCGCTACTTTTAGTTTGAATCGTGAGCGTGGAACCACAGCAGTTGAGTCTAATCAATGTTATTGGAAAGAGAAAGGATGGAATCCGGCAAAGGATTCCAGTGCGCAGTACCAGTTATTTGCTAACCGAAAGAGACTTCTCGCAGACTTGGCCAGAGATATTCAGATCGCTGCTATCGATGGACTTGAGAGAGATAAGATTGTAACCACTTGCCCAGTTGATAGACGCTGCGATCTCAACTGTTTTGACTGTCTCGCTAGCATCTTGCCAAGTGAGGAGTGCACGATCTGAATCGCAAATAGCTCCTCCAAATCCAACAGAACAGCCTTTGGTTGCGAGATCGAGACGAAGGAGTGTTGCTCCCGCTGCATTGAGGTCGATCTGAGTGCCATCGTTAGCAAGCAGGATTTGACTGTTGCCGTTTTGCTTTCTCAAAGTCTTTAGAGAGACGCTAAGGGCTGCGGTCAGGCCTTCATCAGTATTGGTCATAGACAGAGTGGAAATGCTTCCAGCTTTTTCACAGGCCACTGTTCTTGATTCTGCGAAAGATTGTGTTGCGATAGCTGAGGCTGAGAGTGCGAGAGTCAATGCGATGCTGTTTTTCATGATGAGTTCCTGTTTTCTATAGATGTGATGCACTCAGCTGTCCGTTTAAGTGAGCTGAATGCGACGAAGTGCTTTCCGTCTTGAAACCTTTTCTAGGCGAAAATCTTGCACACATCCAATACGGGATACTTATCTTCAATATAAGCAGATCTTATATATAGTACAGATAGATTAGTTGACCTTGGGGTCCATAGGGTCTTCCTATGAAAACATTGGCTTTAAAGCAAAACAAAGCCCCCTCGCAAAGAGTTCGCGAGGGGGCTGATTGTATCCAAGAACAGAATTTCTATCTCAAGATACTCTGCAGCTGTTGATTCGTCTCCGCATCAAGACTAAAGCGAGCATCCCGCGATGAGAGCGAACTCAAGAGACTCCAGCAACGCGTGCCGTCGGCCGAGTGCGGTGTGCTGCGAATACAAGCTTCATAATAATCCTCTGCCCCGACCCACACGCCTGCGACCGGAATCTTCTCCCGCAGCTCCCCTGCCATCAGAAAAGCCTTCGTCTTTTGATCCATCGTGCCCATGGTCTGCACACGGCGAAGGTTATGCAT
>SEDW01001200.1 GCA_004193325.1 Pseudomonadota bacterium
GATAAGGCTTATGCTGAAAAATATTCGCATCCAGGCGCTTTTCCGCGAGGGCAATGTTGGGCTGAACATAGTCGGTGAACTGAACGAGCTTAACCTTATAGCCCTTTTTCTCGAGCTGAGGCTTCACGCTTTCATTGACCATATCAGCGAAATCCCCGATCGTGGCGCCAATGCTGACGTCTTTCGATTGAGCGCGTGCCTGGGTTCCGAGGACTGAGGACAGTGCTAGAGCTAGGGTAAGAAGACTGCGTTTCATAGGAAGTTCCTTGTTAATTACGCTTGTCGAGCAGGCGGGCGGTGAGGTTACCGAGTGCCTGAAAGATTTGCACAGCGATGATGAGACCGATGACAGTCACGATCATCACATCTGTTTGAAAGCGATAATATCCATAGCGAATCGCGAGATCACCAATACCGCCGCCACCAATAATTCCGGCTGCTGCAGTATAGGAGAGATAGCTGACACTTAAGGATGTAAATCCAAGCACAAGAGTGGAACGTGCTTCGCTGTATATCACATCGAAGATGAGATGTTTCTTGCTGGCACCCATGGCCGTGCCCGCCTCAAGAATGGAATCGGGCACTTCATTCAAAGCGAGTTCGACCAGTCTCGCAAAGTAAGCAGTTCCGGCAATCGAGAGCGGCACCGTTGCGGCGAGTGCTCCGATCGAGCTGCCAGTCAACAGTCGCGAAAGTGGAATCACCGCAATCATGAGGATGACGAAGGGAAAAGAGCGCACGATATTGACGAGTGTTCCGACGATGCGATAGGTCCAAAGGCTTTGCCCAAGGAGCCTATGATTCCACCAGTAAAGAGCTGTGCCAATGCCAAGGCCTAGAACACCGGCAATACTTAAACCCACGACCAGCATGGTCAGAGTTTCCAAGACGGCTTGCCAAAGTTCGCCGAGAAATTCTGGAGTCATGATGGAACCTCCATGAAGAGCTTCGCAAAGTCAGACTTCGGGTGAATCTCCTGTCTTTCAACCAAAAGCTCTTCATGAATCTCATGATCTTTAAACAGCAAAGCGCGATGGCAAAGTCTCTTCACCACTCCCATCTCATGCGTGGCGATGACAATGGTGAGACCCATATCCTTTCGAAGATCTTCGAGGCAACGAATCACCTCGAGTTTAGTCAAGGGATCGAGGGCACTCGTAGGTTCGTCCGCGAGCAGAATATCGGGTCGATTCGCGATGGC
>SEDW01000216.1 GCA_004193325.1 Pseudomonadota bacterium
AACGGCGAGAAGAAGGCGAAGCCTGGCGAGATCACGATCGAGATGGACAAGAAGCACGACTTTCAGCTTCTGAAACGCATTATGCTCTCAGGCCAACAGGCGAATTTCATCACTTTTAAGCTCTTGGTGGCTAAAGAGTCGATCTAGACCCGAAGAAGAAAGGCAAACATGAAGGCCCTTCTGCCTAAATGCAGCAAAAAAATCGTCCGGGAAACTGGCCGGAGTAGCTTAATTGCGCTCTTGGCCTTTGCGTTTCTACAATCCGGTGTTACCCGGCCGGTGCATGCAGAGGACTCTTCAGGTCCTTCCGCAGAAGCGGAACGTTTCAAAACAACTGAGATCCGAGTGATTCGCCCTCGTTATTTTAACAAGGCGAAACGTTTCGAGCTCGGCGCTGGTTTGAATTCGATCATGAACGAGAGTTTTATTTATACCTTCATGGCGACTGGTATCGCCACGTTCCACCTCAATGAAGAGTGGGCGATTGAAGGTACTTTGTCGTATGGACTCAACGTGGACCGCGAAGACAAGCGGGTTCTCTTTGATCAGTTCGACATCAAAACTCAAATTTTCCGTACACAGTATCAGGCCGAGCTCGCCGTTCAATACACACCGATCTACGGTAAATGGCAGCTTCCTTCAGGCCGTCTTATATACTTTGATACCTACCTGACGGCCGGTCTTGGCCAGACTGGTATCAGCTGGGAATACGACGATTTCTGTGAAGCCCCCGACATGACGAAAGAGGGCGCGGAAGCGTTGCCATCGAATGTCGTCAAAGGTTATCCGACCTTTATGTTTGGTGCGGGCCAACGCTACTTCGTCAATCGTACGACTTCGTACCGATTTGAAATCAAAGCGCACAGATTTCTCTACAATGAAATCGACGCGGAATGTAGTCCTGTCAAAGCCGAGGCCTCGGGCCAACAGTTTGCGACCGGTGCAGCCCATGATGTCATCACTATTCTCCTTGGTATCTCACGATTCTTTTAGTTCTTCGAGGGCATATGGCTAGGAAATCGCGATTCGCAGCAACATTTCTTCTCTTTGCTTGGGCTCTGCTCGGCAGCCAAGGGCTGTTCGCAGATTACAAGCAAGCGAAGGCTCTATACACCAAGAAGAATTATCCAAAGGCCGCTGAAGCCTTCTTCGAAGTCTATACAAAGAGCGCTAACAAAGGTGAGAAGCGGAAGGCCGAATGGGGTCTGGCGCAATCGCTGGAAAAGATGAACCTGGCTTATTCCGCCTCCAAGTACTACAGCGTTATCGTTCGACGGGGTCGGGTTGCCGATAACCCGTTTTTCCGCTCGGCGCTGGAAGAGTTAGGCAAGATCAATAGCCGCATCAGCCTTGGACAGTCGCACATTGTGCAACTCTTCAAAACTGAAATCAGGCTTTCCGATGTTCCTGGACCTGCTCGCGGCTTCTACTTTTACTATAAAGGTGTGGAAGCTTTTGGCGAAAAGGCTCTTGAGACTGCCGACAAACATTTTGAAATGGTGCCTTCCGGTAGTCCCTACCAGCTGGGCGCTTTGTTTCATCAGGGCGTAATCGCAAACCTTCAAGGGCGGCACTCACGTGCGATCGCCCTTTTCGAAAAAGTACTGGCCGGCACGAGAGATCGTCCTGAGTACAAAGAACTTCAAGAAATGTCTTTGATGAACATCGCGCGCGTCAACTACGAGATCAAGCGCTTTGCCGAAGCCATCTCTTACTACGGACAGATTCCACGCGATTCCGAAAACTGGCTGGACGCCATCTGGGAATCGTCTTGGGCCTTCTTCTTCATCGAGAAGTTTAACAACACGCTCGGTAACATCCATACGATTCACTCGCCCTTCTTTGAGAACCGTTTCTATCCTGAAGCTTACATCCTTCAGGCGATCACCTTCCTCAGAATGTGTCGCTTCGATCAGGTGAAAGAGTCGATGAAACGCTTCAAAGATCGCTACCAGCCGGTCTTCGGCGATGTTCGCGGGATGATGAATCGTTATAAAGGTGATCCCAAAGGTTTCTTCAAGTTTATCTACGACTACCGAACCGGCAGTCTGACGAGCTACCGCAAAGCGGAAGAAATCGTGAAGAAACTCTCTCAAGTTGATGCCTTTAAAGAAGCTATGGACACGATCCGCTTTACCGATCGCGAACTGAATCTTCTGAAGTCAAAAGGCGCATCGTGGAAGGGTGGGGCGCTTTTGGAAGACATCACTGGCTTCCTTGAATCCAAAAAATCGACCGCGATCCTCGATGCCGGTCAACGTGTTTATAAAGAAGGCGGCACCTACTACACCCAACTTCTCGATCTCTCGAATCAGACGAAGTTGATCGTGGCAGAGATGCAGCTCGGCAAACTGGCTAACCTCCGCGCTTTGATCAGCATCAGTGATGCCGATAAGAAGGCTCAGTTCATCGGTGGTTTGCAGTCCATGAATATTAACCAAACCTTGGAGTTCTGGCCTTTCGAAGGGGAATACTGGGAAGATGAACTTGGCTTCTATGTTTACAACATGCCAAGCAAGTGCGTCTCTCAGAAAGAAACCGAGAAATAATACGCCGGTTCTAGTCAAGAAAAGTGTTTGATAAGGAAACTGTATGCGCTTTCTGCTCTACACATTGCTGTTGCTGGAACTGGCCTTGGTTCCCGTCGCCCCACGCCTCATGGCGCAGGAGCAAAAGCGTGCTGCCCTGAAAGTCGAAGAGCGTAAGCGCGCGAAAAGCGATTCGGCTAAGAAGCCGCCTCAGCTTCGTCGCTCCGCTGTCTTTGCGATGCAGGTCGAAAAGAAATTGATCACCGGTATCGACAAGACCACGGCTTATCTCGAGAAGACAGCGAAGAGCCTACCTCCAAAATCATCACAACGCCTGCAGATCCTTGAGCGTATCCTGAACCTTCATATGGAACAGGCGACCTACGTTCGTTCGGAAGAGGAACGAGACTTTGATAAACGCTGGAAAGCCTGGCAAGCCGGTGGGAAAAAAGGTCAAGAACCTCGTTTGACCACTGCCAAATCCATGGGCCACTGGAAAAAGGTTATCAGTCAGACCTCTGAAATTCTGACCGAATACCCACGCAGCGAGAACGCGGACCAGATCACTTATAACAAAGCCGTCGCTCTCCAATACCTTGGCAAAGAAAAAGACTCGGCTCGGATATTCACCCAGTTGATTCAGCAGTATCCGAACTCAGCAATTTCTGGTGATGCTTACGCTTCACTTGGCGATTACTACTTCGACCGTAACGACTTCATCAATGCTAAGGGTAACTTCACTAAAGCCCTGAAATACAAGCGTTCGAAACGCTACCTCTGGTCGATGTTTAAACTCGGCTGGTGTGCTTACAACTTGCAGGATTACAAAGGCAGTTTGAACTTCTGGAAACAGCTCGTCGCTCAGGCGAAGGGTTCTACCGGCCAGGACGCGAACCTTCGTGAAGAAGCTCTCCGCGACATGGTTTATGCCTTTGCCGAACTTAAGATGATCGATGAAGCGATCGCTTATTACCGTGCAAACGGTGGTGTGCAGTATATCGGTCCCTTCCTGACTCTGCTCGCTCAGATCCTTGCCGATCAGGGTGCTTACGCTCAGGCGATTTCGGTCCTCAAACGCTTCCAGAGTCTGGTTCCAAACGATCCGGAAGGCGCGAATGCTCAAAAAGAAATCATCAGTCTCTATGCGGCCGTCGGCACAATGCCGAAAGTCTGGGTAGAACTTGAGCGCTATGCGCTTCAATACGGCGCGACCTCAGCCTGGGCTAAGGCGAATGATAAAAATCTGGTTCTTGAAACTCAAAATGAGATCAAAGATCAGATGATGTACTACGCGACCCTTACTCACCAGAACGCGATCAAGGATGACAACCGCGAAGGCAACATGGAAGCGCGCAAGGGCTACCTCCTCTTCGTCAAATACTTCCCGAAAGCGCGTGAAGTCACCGGCGTGAAGTACTATCTCGCGGATATCGAATACTACCTGAAGGATTACAAGGCCGCAGGTCGTTACTATCTCGAAATCGCGAGCCTTGGTAAAGCCAACGCTATCAAGTACACAGCGAAATCGGACAAGGGCGAGAACATCCACAAGGAAGTTGCCGTCAACATGGTTAACGCCTTCGTCAAAGACTTTGAGCCAGAGTTCAAAGTCCTGAAAAAGGAAAAACCAGATTTCACCAAACCAAAACCAATTTCAGTCCGCGCCCGTAACTATGCCAAGGCTTGTTCGAAGTACGTGGAATGGTATCCGGATGACAAGGAGCGCGTAAAAAGTTGTGACATCGGCGTGACAGACGTGTTCTATCACTCGGCGCAAAAAGACAACGCAGTCAAATACCTCAAAAACGTTGCGGTTAAGTATTCTAAAGCCAAAGAAGGACAGAACGCTGTCGATTCTCTGATCCCGATTGTGAAAAACGATCGTGCCGCTCTCCTCACGACCGCCAACTTTCTTTTGAAAGTGCCGGAGTATCGTGATGGCAAAGTCGGTCAGGATTTGCGTAACATTCAACGTGGTGCTGAGAAAGAAGACATCGCCAAAGAAAGCGACGTTTTCAAACGTGCACAGCGTTCGGAAGCGCAGGCCCGTAAATATCCAACGGACCCTGATGTCGATAAGCTCTGGTATAACGCCGCGGTCGATTATCTCAAGGCAGGTGCTGTTCAGCAGGCGATTACCGCTTACCTCGTTATCGTAACGAAGTTCCCGGACAAGCCTCAGGCGAAAGAGTCGCTTCTCCAGGTCGGACAGATCTACGAGAAACAACTTGAGTATGACAAAGCTTCTGAGTACTACACGGTCTACGCGAAGAAGTATCCTAAGGAAAAAGAAGCGAATCCAGCGCTCGCAACAGCTTGCGAACTCCAGATCGCCTTGAACACAGCGAAGGCTCTGGCTAGCTGTAACGCTTATGCTGAGAAGGACCCAAGCGGCGCTCAGTACGAGAACAAAGCGGTTGGTCTCCAGCAAGTTGAACAGGCTCTTGGCCGGGTCGTTGCCACCAAGGATCCATACTGGGGTGTTGCAGCCCTCTACCAGCTTGGTCTCGCGAACGAGCACTTTGCAGAAGTCCTCGGCAACCCACCCGCGATCCAGGGCGCTTCGAAGGAAGACGTGTTGAAAGAATTGGCTCCGCAGATTCAAGGTCGTAAGCAAGAAGCGGCCAAGTGGTATAAGACAGCTCAAGATACGGTCACTCAGTTCAAGGTTTATAACGATTGGTCGATCCGCGTGCTTGCTGGTGTCAATCGTATTCAAGGCAAGAAGCTGACGTTTGACGATTACGTCGTCTCACCTGACTTCTTGGGCTCGGAACTGGCTGGCAGCATGGCCTCTAGCCTGAAAGGAGAGAGACAATGAGATCTCTTTGGCAAATAGGCCTGCTCGCGGTCCTCGTAGCTTCTTGTGCGACAACGGATAAAAAAGGTGGCAAAGGCGCAAACCTCACAGCGTCGAAAGACGATGATGACGGCGATGATGCTCCGGACAAGGGTGGCGATGAAGGCTACGTCTCCGCAGGATTTTCGACCTTTTCTTACAGTTTGACCAATAACGGTTTGACTTCGTTCACTGTCAATTCTTCGAAAGCGAAGGGTATGGCGGATGATCTCGAAGGCAAACTGAAAAATCCGACCTCGAAAGACCGTAAGGAGTTCATCGCGTTGATGGCTGCGAAGCGTCTGGCAGGGGAGGGTGTTGTTCCCGTCTTTCAGGTGGCCAAACGTTTGATGGTCGTCGAGATGAAAGACAATATGCGCCGGAACATGCCGGAAGTCGCGATGCTTGAGCTCGCTCTCGCTTCGATTCATTCCAAGCAGATTCCGATGGCGGAACACTGGATCGGGAAACTTCTCGATTCCAAAAACCCAAAGACCAAAGCCGCGGCTCTTACAGCCAAGGGTATGATCGCTCTTCTCGATAACCGTCTGCCGGAAGCTGTTTCTTTCTGGAACGACGCTTTGAAACAAAAGAGTGACTACGAGCCAGCTCGTTTGAATATCGCCTTCACCGCTCTGCGTTTCGGTGATGTGAAAACGGCTCGCGCAATGTTCCAGGGAATGAATCAGGACTGGTTTGTTCAAACCGGTATGATGCAGGCTGAGCGTCTCGCGGATAATACCTCGGAAGCTCAGACGCTTTGCAAATCGATCCTTGAGAAAAAGCCAAATTATAAGCCCGCTCTCTTCAGCTGCGCCTTGAACGAATACCAGGGTGTCGGTAACCTCGCGAAAGCGCGAACCGATCTCGAACACATCGCCAAGAGCGGTGGAGGACCTTCTTCGATCGACGAAAAAACTTATCTGATTTTGGGTAAGATCGAAAAAGAACTCTACATTCAGCAACAAAAAGAAGGGGCCGCGAAAGCCGCCGCAGCAAACGCCGCTGCCAAAGCCAAAGCCGCAGCAGCACCGGCTGCCGGAGCGCCTCCAGCAGGTGGAGCGGCACCCGCTCCTGCTAGCCCTCCTCCGGAAAACTAATCATGCCAAGGCCCGCAGCACTCTGCGGGCCTTTTTTTATGTTCGGAATCTTTAAACAGCTAGTCTTGCTCTTCAGCTATTTCTTCATGATTCGCCAAGAAGGCTTCCCATTTACGGCCTGACACGCAATAATAGTTGTATTAGCGTTTTAATTTCGATCTTGATGACAGAGGAACGTGAATGAACCTCGAGATTCACTATTCGCCTCCGAATCAGTCGCGACAGGTTGTGCCTGTACGCGACAGACTCATGATAGGTTCCCTGTTATCGAATGAAGTCGTGATTCGCGCTGCTGGCGTTGAACCCATTCACGCGATGATAGAGGTGCTGGAAAACGACGTTCATATTCTGACTGATTTAGGATCCCAATCGGGTGTCTATCTCAACGGGCAGAAGGTCGATGTCGAGGCACCCGTTAAAATTGGCGATAAGATAACCATCGGCAACGTCCAGATAGAAGTTTTTGCACAAGCCGTAGCTGGGGCAGCTCAGTTTCAAAGTGCGGGAAACGACAAGACTCAAGCCGGAGAATCTACAAGTTTCCGTGGGAACAAGACCACAGTTGTAGCTCCCCAAAGAGTTTCCTATTCGGATGATGACGACGATGCGGAGCATGCAGACGAGATGAGTGAAGATTCAAGGTCTACAGTACTCGCTGATCCAAGAGACGGGGATAGAGGATCCGATAACGGAGAGCCTTTATTCTCACCACGCAATGCCAAGCCGAGTGGTAACGTACTCGAAGTCGTCGCCTATTGGGATGACACGATTCTGGACGTGGACATGTTCCACCCCAAGATCAAAAACAACGAGCGCGTAACGATCGGTACCCCGAACAAGGCCCATTTCCTTGCCGGCGGCACAGAAGATATCAAACGTTACCGTCTCGCATCGGTGGCCAAAGAAGGCTACACCGTTCACCTTAAATCCGACATGACCGCTCGTATCCGCAAGGGTGGGCGCGTGATTGAAGAATCCGGTGACAAGACGATCGAGATGAGTAAGAACGATATCGCGCACGTGACCCACGGCGCGATCAAATACTTCCTCATGTTCATCAAGCCTCCGGTTCTCGATCTGCCGAGAAACAGTGCGCGCGACCCATTCATGATGGGAATTCTTGCGCTCTCGGCACTGATCTATATCGCAGTCGTGCCTTTGGTCTTCTTCAACAAAAATCCGAAGAAAGATGCGAACGACGATATCTGGTCGATCGTGAACACTCCGGACAAGATGGAAATGCCGAAGCCGATCGAAAAGAAAAAAGTGGAAGTGGCTGAAGTCAAAAAAGAGCCACCCCCACCAGTTGAACCTCCTAAGCCACCCCCGAAGCCACCGGCTCCGGTTAAGCCTGAGGAGAAGCCGAAGCCAGTTGAAGTCGTAAAACAACCGACACCGACACCGCAGCCGGTTAAGGAACTTGCTCAGAAGCCAACTCCGGTCGTCACGCCCCCTAAGGCGCCGACGCCGGAAAAAGCTAAAGCGCCAGCTCAGGGTATGGCTAAAGCTCAGGATAAGCCAGACATGGTGAACCCGGGCAAGGTCGATAAAAATAAGGCGCAAGGCGCTGCGGGTGGTCCTATGGCAGGCGGTAAACGCAACGACAATGCCGGCGGCCAACGACAAGGTAAAGAATCGACTGATATGGCTGGTGTTGAGGGCGGAGCAAAGGATAAGCCATCAGGCGTTAACCTCGGTGCTCTCGGTCTCGGAGTCGGTAAAGTCTTGAATAAAAGTGGTGCTGGCGCAATCAAGACTGATTTTAAAGACAGTGTCGGTGGTGCAGGCGGAGGTTCTGGTTCTGGTCCTAAAACTACCGGTCTCGGTGGTCCTGGTTCAGGCAAGACTCTCGGTGTATCCGGTGCCGGTGGAGCCTCGAATAACTTCGGTGGCGGTTTCGGTGGAACGGGTAGCGGCGCAGGCGGCGCTGGTGGTCTCGGTGGAGCCGGACTCGGATCTGGTTTCGGTAAGGGTGACGGCAAAGGCGGCTCAGGCCGAGCCAACGTCGAAGTTCCCCCAGGCGACCCAGTGGTCTCCGGTGGTTTGACGAACCAGGAAGTTCAAGCGGTCATCCGCGCGAACCTCAACCAGATTCGTCACTGTTACGAAACGCTTTTGCAGCGTTCTCCTAACGCCAACGGTAAGATCAAAGTGAACTTTACGATCTCCGCGAGTGGTAGTGTTTCAGCAACCTCGATTAACAGTGACACCATCGGTGACACCAACATGGCAGGCTGCGTGACGGGTAAGATCGTTCGTTGGAAGTTCCCGACTCCTCGAGGCGGCCAACAAGTTCAGGTTACCTATCCATTCGTCTTCAATCCTATGTAATTATGACTTAGATAAACGGCAAAGCGTGTCCCAAAAGGACGCGCTTTTCGTGCTTTTAGAGACAAATATCGCCATGGGTGAATAGTTTTTGCCGGGTCCGAGATCTTCCTAAGTCGCCAAAATTCTATATAATAATTAGATATGGCTCAGACAACACCGACCAACGAATGCCTTTTTGGGGTTCGCGTGACGAGAAAAATGGGGTAGGATGCTTCTACTCGAATGTTTTTCCGTCGCGGTTAGCGACAGTTCAAACGAGAATTTTTCCGAGCGATGGATCACGGAAGTGAGCCGGAACTCTGAAATCTAGTACGCCTCGTCTCTTGGAGATGGGTGTTAGGAGCTGCAGCTGTCGGATGAAGGGCAAGGGTGCCCCCAGCAAGCCACTGCATTTAACTAAACCTTCGATAAGGAAGTGGTCACGATGATCAAGTTCACAACGCTTGCACTCTATGCAAGCAGCCTAGCTGTCTTCAGCTGTGCACACCGGCTACCGGCTCCTCCGGGCGCAGAGCAGAGCAACCGTCAAGTCTTGGAATACAAGGTCCAGGAAGGCGAGACCCTCGCAAAGGTTGGACAGCAGTACTTCGTCGAAGCTCGCAGTATCCAGCGCATGAATCGTCTAGGCTCTAAAGAAGAGCTCAAACCCGGACAACTGATTTATATCCCTGTTAGTGAGAAGGCTCTAGAGTCTGCTGACTTACGAGGAAGAGGTAAACTGGTCGATCGACCAGAGGGTCTTGAAGACGAAAACACTCCCGAAACAGGCCGTCGCGCCGAACTTTACACACAGTATCGCCAACTCGAACTGCCGCTCAAAGACGGCCGTATCAAGTCGCATTTCGGACGCCGTTCAGGACGCGCGCACGAGGGTCTCGACATTTTCCCTGGCGAGTCCAAGGAAATCGTTGCAGCTCAAACTGGTGTTGTTGAGTTTGTTGGCAAGAAACGCGGCTACGGTCTCACCGTTGTTGTGAATCACAAAACTTTCAAAACACTCTACGCACACTGCTCAAAAGCATTCGTGACTAAAGGCCAGTCGGTTGAAATGGGCGAGAAGATCGCACATGTCGGCGCTACCGGTAATGCTCACGGCGTTCACGTGCACTTTGAATATCAGAACCTGAAAAACATCGCGATGGATCCTATGCCTCATCTCGATCGTGACTTCGCTCACTGAATCTGATCATCGTCTACTTCCAAAGTCAAAAAACAAAAGCCGACTCGTTAGAGTCGGCTTTTTTTAAGTCGATTGGAATTCGAAAAAACGATTATAACTTTCCGCCGATTTTCTTCGGAGGATTGGGTTTCGGTTTTTTGATGCTCGCCATGCGGAGCCGGCCTAACGGTCTTGTTAGGATCGTGTTGCCAAACTCGTTGATGTACATTCCTTCCCCAGCGTATCTCTTCTTAGCCATATCCAAATTCTCCACAAAGCACTTAGCTACTCCTTCCTTCGGAGCAGAATTGAAAAACTAAACTCGGAAATTTTTACCCAGAATCTGGTTTCGGACGAATGTCCCGAATTTGCTCGATAATTGAGCAGTTCGAAGCATTGGTATATCGAATCTACTTGCCTGAGATTGCAGGTAAAATTGTGCTCTCTCTTGCGATTTGGTCTGGACGTGCTCGCTCTCGCGGTGTTATGACGTGCTTGTTCCGTAAGCAAAGAATTTTTAAAAAATCTCTGGGTTTGATGCGTTCATCCCATCGCAATTAAGGTTTAAGACATGAAATGTTTTCTCCCTTCACAGCTTCTCCTGTCCCTTCTTCTGTCGATCGGCAGCGCATCCCTCTACGCCGGCGCACCCGTCCCAGCGCCCGATAGTCCCGAGCAAGGCGAAGTCGAGCCCGCCTCAGAATTCTCCATGGCGGACATCTCACTCATGAAGATGCGCGGCGGCAACTACTGGACTGGATTTTTCGTGTATACAATCGATTTAGCCAAGGCCGAGATGCATGCCAACTGGAATCGCATGGACTGTTCCATGAAAAAGGCCGAAGGCGATGCGAAGATTTCGAGCGATGATCTTTTGAAGATTAAATCAGCAGTTGAAGCCCTTCAGTATGAGCCGATCGCGGAAGACGAGCCCTGCTTTCTGATGGCAGATGGTGATGAGTCGAGCCTTCGCCTCTTGCACAGTGCTGATGACAAAGACGCTCTCAGTTATTATCCGATGAAGTCCTGGTATTCACGCTGCGAAGGCAAACCTCTCTCGAATGAGAGCTATCAGACGATCGAAAAAATCGTGTTTGGGATTTTGCCACAGCCTATCGTGAAAGAGGCCTGGTCGGAGGTCGACCCGAAGTTTGCCTGTACTTCGGAAGTCACAGTATCGCGCTAATAAAAAAAGGAGTCCAATAACTGGACTCCTTTTTTTGCTCAAATTTAAGACCTTAAGCGCCAATCTTAGGCTTGGTCACGGCTGACTTTACCGCTTCCGCCTTACGGCTCTCCGCGATCTTCGCCGCAATCGAGTCACCCTTATCCACCATGTAGATATTCCCTTTCGTCTTCTCACGCTCCCGCGCATCACGCAGTGCGTTCAAACTCAGTTTCACGCTTGCGACAAAGGGTTCAAAAATCATCGGATCAAAATCATCAGGTGCCGATTTTTCCATCAGCTCTAAAGCTTTTTCTGCAGGAAGAGCTGGCTTGTACACGCGTTTCATAAGGAGTGCGGAGTAGGCATCGGCAATCGAGATAATGCGCGAGTAGGGATGGATTCCATTCTCTGCATCGTCTTCGAAGCGGCCGCGTTTTCCGTAGGGATAGCCCTTACCAGTAAAACGTTCGTGATGCTCGATGGCCACCTGAGCCACTAGCGGATCGATAGGAGCGCCTGCATGAATCGCTATGCTCAGCTCCCGAAAACCATGATGCACATGGCCCTTCATCACTTCAAATTCTTCGGGTGTGAAAGCGCCTGGTTTGTTGAGAATCGCGTTCGGCACACAGCTCTTTCCAGCATCGTGATAAAGACCGCTTTGCGCGAGAATCTCCACATCACGAATCGGCATCTTGTCGCCGAACTGACGTCTGGCCATCACGGTTGAGAACATCGCAACAGAAGCGCTATGGTCGTAGAGAGTCGGATCGATGCTGATCATGCGGGATAGGGTTGCCATCGCGCTATCGTTGTCCATGAGGTTCTGGACCATGTGAGAGGCCGCGGATTTGATGCGCTCGGCTACCTGCTTGTCTATACCGCCCCTGAGAACCATCTGCGAGGCACCGCTGAGGTCTGAGAAGATGTCGAGGGTCCGGCGGTCGAGGCTCGGTTCCTGCTCGATAAGGGCATTGATTTTCTTTTTACGGACAAAGTCGAGGGTATGTTCGAACTTCGGAAAGTCCTTGCGAGCGACAAAAACGTCGACTCCGGCGTCTTCTTTGAGCGAGGCCAGCCAAACGTGTTGGAGGAGTTCGATACTAAGTTCGGAAGCCTTAATATATTCGCTCGAGGCTGATGGGGCGATAGGCGGCTAGGGTGTTGCCTTCTATCTTTATGATTTTGCAGCGATTTCGGGTCGATTCTTTGATGATGAACTTGCGCGACATATTCTTACCTCAGGAACATCTTCGGAACGATCCCACAGAGCTAATTATGGCATAGAACGATGCCTCTGGCTCTATCGGCCACCCAGAGAATGTCTTAACGAATCGCCCGTATACTTTAAATTTTCTTGAAGAATATCGGGCAATGTCTCTATTATGAGCGTTCATGATATTCGTTAGGTCGAAGCCCCACGCCCGACTGCCATTAATGAATCCGGAGTCTTTAGGTGTTGAGCTTGGCAAAAATATTAGTGGTCGACGACGAAGTGGATTTTCTGAAGTCCATGCAATCGATACTCTCCGACGAAGGCTACGAAGTGATTGTCGCTGAGAACGGGACGCGCGCCCTCCACCTCGTGGAAGAGCAAAAGCCCGATCTCGTGCTAACCGACATCGTTATGCCGGATGTATCCGGACTGCAGCTGGCGCATAGCATTCGCCAGAGCAGCAGCAAATCGATCCCGATCATCTCGATCACGGGTTATCCCTTCCGTGACGATATCTCGGCTGCAGGCCCTCGTCTTGTGGACCTCTATCTGACTAAGCCTCTCCAGGTTTCCGATCTCCTCACGGCCTTGAATATCTGCCTCGATAGCCGTTACCTCGACTAAACTGCCGGTCAGCCGGACTACATAATTTGCGAAGAAACTGCCATGTTTCTCGGCAGAAACGTATTTTTTCTTCGAAGTTAATCATTTTCTCATCGAATTTGCGTCAAAAAGTGAGGACCGATGCCTTTCTCTTTTAAGACCAATCGACCGAGGAGAGCAGCTATGAATCGTATGACTTTTAATGAAGTGGTGCATAGGGTTCCGAATCTGGCAGCCGAGGGATTGCTTGTCGTCAACGAGAGCAAATATACGGCCAAGCGTCATGAGTTTGTGACGAACGCGCTGCATCTTCAGGAAGCGATCGACGCCAGCAATTTTTTGTCCAAGATCGGCAAATCCTCACGCTTCTCCCAGTGGCAGAGAAACAACTGTAGCCCCGAGAATCTAAAGCCCCTTCTCGAGTGGCACATAGGCCGTCCGCTCTCGTCTGGTTCCATTATCGTGGCCGCCCTTCATCTTGGCTTTACCATGGGTGTCACGGACGGAACGCAGGTCTACTTCAATTTCTTTGCACCGCAGATCGAAACCGAGCTTGCGCAACTGCGTACCCTGCAACAGATCAAACGGGTAGTGGGCGCCTGATACTTTGCCTTTTTTAGCGCTGGCAGAAGACTAGCCTTATTCCTCAAAATTCCCGCATGCCCTGGCTGCGGGATTTTTCATTGAGAGCAGAATCTTGCCTTTTCTTCGCCCCTCGACTAAAGATGAGACTCATTTGCGAGGCCCCTCATGCATAAACACGAAATTATCGAGAAGTATTCAGCCATCCGTGGCGATCTGTCGGAAGCGGCTGAGGGGCTCAAAAATAAGCTGGTTACCGCTTTACACCTATCGGGTGTCAAAGTTCATACCGTGAACCAACGAGTCAAATCGGAAGGCAGTGTCCGCTCGAAGATTTCGCGTCCCGATAAGACTTACGAAACGATCTGCCAGTTGACCGATCTCATCGGCATTCGTGTCGTCACTTACTTCGAAGATGCTGTGGAAGAGGTGGCCCGCATCGTCGAGGAAAATTTTGATGTCGACTTCGAACGTTCGATCGACAAGCGGGTTCAGATCGATCCCTCCAGCTTTGGCTACCGCTCTCTGCATTATGTCTGTAAGCCGAGTCCGCATTCGCTCGATCTGCCTTTTGAGATCCAGATTCGTACAGTTCTCCAGCACGCCTGGGCTGAGATCGAGCATGATCTGGGTTATAAATTTCCCGAAGCCGTGCCGGTTGCCATCAAACGCCGCTTCTCTCGCGTCGCGGGTCTTCTTGAGATCGCGGATGCTGAATTCGTTGAGCTTCGCGAGACGATGGCAACTTATGAAAATCGGGTGAAAGACTTTCATCCCTCGCATTCCGATGCATTGGATGCGGTGCTGCTCAAATCTCTGGTCGAATCGGGACCGGTCTCCAGCGCTGATCAAAAGCTTATTGAGACCTTAGAAAAGCCTCTCGCGAACAATATCTTTTTTCCCGACTACCTGATCCGTTTGCTCAATCTCGGTGGCCTGTCGAATTCTGCAGACATCCTAGACCTTCTGACCAAGCGCAGTTCCGAGATGCCGTCGTTCATGAAGCGTTATTTTGAATTCACTGCAGAAACCTGGGGTTTTGAAGGTCAGGATTTTGATTCCCTGCAAAAAGGCTACAGCCTCTTTCTTCTTGCACACTGGCATGCCCTCGAACTCGCGCTCCTCGACACACGGCCTATCACCCGGCTCGAAAAATTCTACACCCAGCTCGACTATCCGAATAAGCCGGAAGAAGCGATCCGGGTCGCGAAGCTTTTCTACAGCTACTTTGCCAAGTGGCAGCCTTCGCAGGATTAAAGCGAATTTTTCAACTTGTTCTTCGCGTCTGAGTGTAAGAGACTGAAGGCGCAGTGCGTAGTTGAGCAGCTCGTGATTTTGCAAGGATGCATTATGGCTCTTTTAGAAAGAGAAGACGGGAAGATTTTTTATCAGGTCCAAGGCGAGGGTGAGCCGCTGCTCATGTTGCGTGGACTGGGACGCTCAAGCCGCTACTGGCTTGGTTTTGATAAACTCATGGCCAACTATTTCCAGGTCATCACCATCGATCAGCGCGGGCTCGGACGCTCAACGCAGGACATGGGCTGGACCGATGATATCGATACTCTTGCTGACGACTGTCTTGCCGTCCTCGATCATCTCTCGATCAAAAAATTTCATATCTTCGGTCTCTCGCTCGGTGGCATGATCGCCACAGCGATGGCTGCGAAAAGACCCACAGCTGTACTCTCGCTCGCGATCGCCGCCTCATCATCAGCGGATTATTACGGCTTTCGCCTGCATCCCCTTGCTCTCCCAAAGCTTCTCATCGCTTTGCGAGCGGGTAAGTTTCAAGATGCTCTTATGGAATTGGTTGTTCCTCCGACAGTTCTTCGAAGCTGGGGTCCGGAAATCCAGTCCTCGTGGCAGGAGATTTTGGACAAGGAGGGTTTTCCTCTGACGACCGTTATCAAGCAGCTACGGGCGAGTCTGACCCATCGCATTCGGGATCGTCTGGAGTCGGGGACATATCCTGTCCTCTTTGTCCACGGGAGCATGGACAGCTTCGTCCCACAAGCGAACTCCTCGCAGCTCAATCGCCACATCGCTCGATCGAAGCTCGCGATCATCAAGGGAGCCGGCCATGAGATTGCGCTCGGCTACGAGCACGAACTCGCGAAACTCCTCAGGACATTCACATCGGCCAAGGCATAGAAAAAGGGCATTTGCACGAGGCAAATGCCCTTTTTTCTGACTCGTGCTTAGCGGGCCAGGCGTTTCATGATGTTTAGCTTTTGTAGAGCGATGCTTTTACGGAAAGACGAACGAAGGTTAAGGTTGGTCGATTCGAGAGGGACCGTGCCGGTCACGGTCGCTCCGCCTTTGGTCAAGGTATAGGCTGGGGGCGTCGTTGCACCTGAGAAGGTGATCGTTCCGTTCCAATCGTTGAAAGTCGCTGTCATGGTGCCCGACGTGTAAAACTCATTGTTTGAAGATGGGGTCCAGACGAGATTATTACTGATGAGTTTTTGATAGGAAACTTCAGCATCAGTACCGGTGCTGATCGTCTTGGAAATGTTGATACAGTTACTCTGGCCACGCGATGCGCCGTTGGCTGTAACTGTGCAGAGATCATTGCTTGCTGTGCTCGTGGCATCGATTGAAACTGTGCTCGTGTTGATCGCCTGACCTTGAATTGTATAGTTACTAATCAAGTCAGAGCGGGTGTTCACTTTGCCTTTGAGGCCGTTGCTACAAAACTCTTCGGCATTAAAGTCAGCATCGAGAGCTTTGCCTTTCAATGAAGAAAGGTCTTTGCCGGTGCAATCGTAAGTCACATCGAAAGAATAGACTGCGGACATTGCGTTGACAGTCACGCCGGCAGCCGTCGCCTGTTTCCTTATACAATCCGAAGCATCGATACGGCTGTTGATGCGGATGACTGTTCCATTGATGGTCGGAACAAAAGCCGTGGCGAGCAGAGCATCAAAACAAGCATCGCCTCCCTCTTCACTCGATGAATCTGCGTCGTTCGCATGCAGATCTGCCGATTCCACCGCTGCTTTCACTTCGGTTTCATTAAGGAGCTGTATGTTGCTCGGTGCTGCCAGATCAGATGCTGCCAGGCTAAAAGGTGCGGTGGTGGTCGTCTGCTTGTCGTCTTTGCTATCGCTGCAGGAGATGGCGAGGAGAGTGACCATAAGTGCTAAAGAGATTTTCATCCTTGAAATCCTTCGTCAGGTTTAATGTCAGGCGGATTGTAATGAATTGGCAGTCAATCGTAGCAAGGCCCTTTGATTTAGTCAAAGACGGCAAAATCAAAAGCAGTGAAATCCGCTCAACGAAAAAAAAGACCAAAGATTGCTCTCTGGTCCTCGTCGTTAGATTTTTCCACCCTTAAGAATAGGCGGTGGCTGCATCGTCGGTGGGCCGTTTGATTCGGGTCTTGTCGTTTGAGAGACCTCAGGAATCGGCATCTGCACCTTTTGCTGATAGTCCTGAAACGCCAGGAGCCGTGCCCAACGCGGCGGATCTTTGTGTGGGCTGTGGAGCAGCTCACGCGTCTCTCGATTGCCAGTGATATGCTCGTGCTCAGTCGCCCGCTGGAGGAGTCGGGCGTTGTCGGGAACCACGACCTGGTCGCGATGAATGTACTGCTGATGATTGTATTTCTTTGCCATCATCTTATTGTTGATCATCGAGCGTTCGGCCTGCTCTTTTTCGCCGAGAGCAAAGTTCACCTCGCGATTTTCCCAGGTCTTCTGCGCGGCCTTTTCGTAAAGGGCATGCATGCGGCCCTGCTTTGCGTAGGCCTCCCGGTTATAGATCTCGTTGAGGTGATTTCTCATGTCCTCAAAGCGCAGGAAGAAGATCTCCTCCTCCCGGTTCCAGGCATGGTGCCGCCGCCACCAGCGCATGTAGTGCTCGTGCTGAATGGTCTTGTCCTGGAAGTAGGAATAATACTCATTCATCAAAGGTCTGAGCTCGGACGGGGTCCTGCGAACCATGGGCTCGGTCCCAAGGAGGGAGAGCTGTCTCCAGGGTGGAAGACTCGGATGAATGTCGAAGAAGCTGCGAGCCGGTCGCTCGGCGTTATAGAGCCGGGTCTTGATCGAGTCGAACTCGTTCGCACGACGAAGTTCAAATGCAGTAAAACTGATGAAACCAATTCTTTCGGCCATATCCTACGGCGCCTCCAGGCATTCTGCCCAGTGAAACGTTTCGGCAAGCCTTTAGGAGAAATTCCATAAAACGGAAAAGGGGGCGGCGGATCAGGGGGTTATAGAGCCGCATTAACGAAAAAGTCACTCGACAGTTAGCGGCAAAAGGCGATTCCAACTTGTAATGATTCGAAAAGAATTTTCTAATCCTCTGATATCGATGCCTAATAGAAAATTACGGGAGATGTCGAATCGTGAGCCTT
>SEDW01001201.1 GCA_004193325.1 Pseudomonadota bacterium
GCCAGGAAGACGGTAGCTTCAAAATCACTATCAAATCGTTGAACTCGATTCAAATCCAGCCCCAAGCTCTCTTCTTTGACCTCTATTTTACCGTAGTCAACAGATTAGCTCACACCTCAACAGCGAGCTATATCCGCTACCCAGTAGAAGGAAGCATATCGGACTTCCAGATTCTTTCTGGTGGAAACCACGTCAGCTATACTATCACCCCAAACAAGTCTGACCTCGATGCCCAGGTTGACTTTAAACTTGGAGCCCCAAAGATCACCAATCTTCGTATCGCTGAGTGATTTAACTCGTTACGTACTGAATGGAAAAAACACCCTCCGAAACTGAGCTCCCAAGGCGTTCAGCTTGTAGGCAAGTCAATTAAAGCTGGGGATTTACTTCCCCAGCTTTTTTACGTTCTAAGCGGGCAGGATTTTGGCAGACGAGTCGTTGGAGATTTGGCCCAACAGGCATGTACTTAAGGTTTTAGTGCAGCTTGAATGTCCTGCGCGATGCGCATGCCATAACGAAGAATTCCGGGAGAAGGTATTGAGCAGGAAAAGCCGCTCATCTTACCGAGGCAATAGTGAGTGCCATCGTCGTCACGATGAATGCGAGTCAGGCCCTTGTCTATGTCTGTACAATAGCCAACCGATGTTTCAAATGCGCTGCAAGGCACGAAGTTGGTGAACTCATATCGAGATTTTTCATAGTCTGCGTCGGGATAGGCTGCAGCTGATACTTCGGCCCCGGCATCCGAGGTCAGATCGCCATTCGCTGCTGCGATCTCGATGTACTGGCTATTAATACGTTTAGCCTGGTCGGATCCGATCGTTGGACCGCGCAGGACCCACATAATCTTAGGACGGGGAATACCAGCCTCGTTTGCTGCCGTGGTGATTTGCTGGGTAGCCTTAACCGCATCTGCATAATATTTTTTATAATATGCGTCTTTTTCGCTTCCGAGATTTTGCATGCAACTCGTGAAGCCGTTACCGACGAACTGAAGGACCACGATATCGGGCTTGTCCTCTTTCACTCGGGTGATCAAGGTGGATTGAGGAGCAGACGGGAAGGGTTTGCCATCCGTA
Organism: Pseudomonadota bacterium; assembly: GCA_004193325.1. Lineage (GTDB taxonomy): Bacteria > Bdellovibrionota_B > Oligoflexia > Oligoflexales > Oligoflexaceae > Oligoflexus. Next base: position 1,080 of record SEDW01001201.1, read on the forward strand.
AAATCACAAATTGCAAGGCCACCAAACATAGCGCGCGTAGTTGTAGCGCCTATATAGTTATGAGACCACCAGGCAACGGTGTCCGATGTCTCCACCGCTATCGAATCGCCGACATAGAG
>SEDW01001202.1 GCA_004193325.1 Pseudomonadota bacterium
ACTGCATCCTTTAACATACCGATCGATCGCATCACATTCATGACTCCGCGATACCCCGCTTTGATCACTGTCGGATCCATCCTCAATGCCTCGCCCCCTTCGAAGAGAAGCATGGGTATGCCCTGTTCTAGACCCGCCTGCCTCAGCGAGCCATCTCGGATATCCGACCTCATGATTACCGAGAGACCAAAGGCTTCTGCAAGTTTGAGCGTCGCTGGATCGGCGGTATTAGCTCGTATTTGGGGAATGTTATAGCGGTGAGCTGAGCCTGTGTGCAGGTCAATTCCATGAGTGGATTTCTTCACGATCTCTCTGATGAATACCCAGGCAACCCTTGAGGCCAAAGACCCACTCGGCGATCCCGGAAAACAACGGTTCAAGTCCCTGCGATCCGGTAGATAACGGGAAAGACTGTTGAAGCCATAGACGTTTACCACCGGGATCACGATCAACGTTCCACGAATTTTGGAAAGCTTCTTGTCTTCGAGAACCTTCCGGCAGATAGCGATGCCGTTCAACTCATCACCGTGAATCGCTGCCGATACAAAGAGCACCGGACCGGACCGCTTACCTCGAATCACTTCAATTGGAATCACGACTTCGGTGTGGTCGTAGAGCTTCGCTACTTTCATATTGAGCTGCACTCGTTCCCCGAGTCCTATGCTCCGACCACCAATCTCAAGAATGTCTTCAGAGCCAGCACTTTCACCTGAACTGTTGAGCATAACTGTCAATGGCTCCCGCTGAAAGTGATACAGCCAACTCATGATAGCGAAACACGTCGTAAGAGATCGGGCACTCTCATGATAGTAGGTATTGTCTGTGTTTCATCACAAATCTGAAGGCCACAAAAATTACTCAGGCGAATTCAAAGACTTTTCCCGACGAAATTTTATTATTGGATTCTGAAGAATTTTTACCGTCCTACGATCGGCTGAGGAAGTTCACTGCGGCGAAGGCAATTTCCAAATCCGCCTGTCAGCTCATTGATCTGTATTGCTCTGAGGACAGCGCACTGTCCAATTGCCAGATCAGGACAGGCATTTGATCATTGTGACTGAGATAAAACGTATCCATTCATCAATCTCCAGACCTTCGACTTTGCTTTTCCCAGCCCCCTGAATTAGAACGGCCTTACCGGCGAACACCTTCGCCCAAGAGACACGAAGCAGAGCAAACCCTTGCTCTGAAAGACTTC
>SEDW01001203.1 GCA_004193325.1 Pseudomonadota bacterium
AGCACAGTTGAAGCCATTCACGAACTGCAGCGCAGTATGCAGCTCCCTCAGTGGTTCGACCTGCAGAATCAAAACCATAGAATCCAAATCTCCTGCAAGACTTACGCGGATGGGATGAAATGGGTTCAAGCCTGTCAGCAGCAAGGACTTTTGATTCTGGATTTCCAAAAGCTTTCGAATCTCAGTGAAGAACGTCTGATTCGCTATTTCGGTGAGGAGAAAACTGCATGAAGACTGTCATAGCCATTGCCGCTGAAACCTTTCTACGCCTGCGTCGCGACAAAGTTTTCCTGCCCGCTCTTCTCATTGGCCTCGGCCTCCTGGCCCTGACAGGATTGGCAAGCTTTTGGGGTGTCGAGGAATTCTTCAAGATTCTCTATGACCTTGGAACGGCAGCCTACCTCTTCACAGGTGCTGCAGTGGCGATTTTTTGGGGTAATAAAATTGTTTCGGATTCCAAGACTGAAGGATCCCTCGAAGTGCAGCTTGCATCCCCGATTGGGCGCTCAGTCTGGCTCCTTGGCAAATACCTTGGCCTCGTCGCAGCGCTTCTCCTTCTCGCTGTCTGTTTTCTTATAGCTTGGCAGGGGATATACTTTAGTTACGGTATGAAATGGATGAACCCATTCGATCTCCAGCTCTTTGGTGTTTTGACCATCTCCTGGTTGATCCTAGCCGCGTTGTCGATGATGTTTGCCACTTTCGCAACTCAAGCCGTGGCACTCTTCTGCACGATTTGGGTGTTCGTTTCGGGGCTTATCTCAGCTCCAATTATGCAAACACTTTCGCCTGAAACTCCTGAAGATACGCGAAAAGTAGTTCAGTTCATTGCCGGTATCTGGAATCTGAACATGTTTAATATTTCCCAGTCGGTCAGCAAATATCATATTCCGGTTGCACCGGATGATATCGGTTTCAGGATCGGCTATGGATTTATGCTAGTGGGCTTGTTTCTGGCTATTGCCTGTTTGGCTTTTCAAAGAAAAGACATCATTGCCTAAGTGGGCAATGCTCTTCCCTTCGCCTAAGGAACTTAGATCATGGCTCGTGCCGTCAATCAAACGATCGCCTGGTTATCATCCGTCTTTATCAGTGGTCTTATCTTCGCAGCGGGCTACGGGGTATTCAGCATGATGGCTGCTGGCGGAGATCACGACTCAGGTGGTCATGCTGCGAAAGACGCTCATGGCAAAGCCGA
>SEDW01001204.1 GCA_004193325.1 Pseudomonadota bacterium
GAAGTCTTTCAGAGCAAGGGTTTGCTCTGCTTCGTGTCTCTTGGGCGAAGGTGTTCGCCGGTAAGGCCGTTCTAATTCAGGGGGCTGGGAAAAGCAAAGTCGAAGGTCTGGAGATTGATAAATTGATACGTTTTATCTCAGTCACAATGATCAAATGCCTGTCCTGATCTGACAATTGGACAGTCCGCTGTCCTCAGAGCAATACAGATCAATGAGCTGACACGCTGATTTAGAAATTGCCCTCGCCCTAGTGAACTTCCTCAGCCGATCGTAGGACGGTAAAAATCTACAGAATCCAATAATAAAATTTCGTCTGGAAAAGTCTTTGAATTCGCCTGAGTAATTTTTGTGGCCTTCAGATTTGTGATGAAACACAGACAATACCTACTATCATGAGAGTGCCCGATCTCTTAGGACGTGTTTCGCTATCATGAGTTGGCCATATCACTTTCAGCGGGAGCCATTGACAGTTATGCTCAACAGTTCAGGTGAAAGCACTGGCTCTGAAGACATTCTTGAGATTGGTGGTCGGAGCATACGACTCGGGGAACGAGTGCAGCTCAATATGAAAGTTGCGAAGCTCTATGACCACACCGAAGTCGTGATTCCAATAGAAGTGATTCGAGGTAAGCGGTCCGGTCCGGTGCTTTTTGTATCGGCGGCGATTCACGGTGATGAGTTGAACGGCATCGCTATTTGCCGGAAGGTTCTCGAGGACAAAAAACTTTCCAAAATTCGTGGTTCGTTAATCGTCATCCCAGTGGTGAACGTCTATGGCTTCAACAGTCTTTCCCGCTATCTGCCGGATCGCAGAGACTTGAACCGTTGTTTTCCAGGATCGCCGAGTGGGTCTTTGGCCTCAAGGGTTGCCTGGGTATTCATCAGAGAGATTGTGAAGAAATCCACTCATGGAATTGACCTGCACACAGGCTCAGCTCACCGCTATAACATTCCCCAAATACGAGCTAATACTGCCGATCCAGCGACGCTCAAACTTGCAGAGGCCTTTGGTCTCTCGGTAATCATGCGGTCGGATATTCGAGATGGCTCGCTAAGGCAGGCAGGTCTTGAGCAGGGAATACCCATGCTTCTCTTCGAAGGGGGCGAGGCATTGAGGATGGATCCGACAGTGATCAAAGCGGGGTATCGCGGAGTCATGAATGTGATGCGATCGATCGGTATGTTAAAGGATGCAGT
>SEDW01001205.1 GCA_004193325.1 Pseudomonadota bacterium
CTTCAATGCGTTTATGTCTTTACCCTCGGCAGCACTCGCCCTGGCGAAATCGATTCCTCATCCTATCTCGCATCGCGTGTAGCCTTCGCAAACATCATCCGTGAGGCTGCAACTTATGTCGGGCAGTTTACGGCTCGTGAGCTCTTTACAGCTGTTGAGAAGGGCACAGCACCTATATTCGCGCGTTTCCTCGCTCAGGTGGCTGCACGATTCGAAGTGGCTGTGACGGAGAAACTCCTCGCGAGCGCGATTCCAGTAGCAGGAGCGGTGGGTGGTGCAGCGATCAACGCCGCTTTCTGTGACTACTATGTGTCGGCGGCAAGATTTCACTTTGGCCTCTTGCACCTTGAGCGCCTACACGGTAGCGCGACTGTGCAAAAAGCCTTTGCCTCTGCCACTTCCGCTGCCTCTAAAAAATCAGCCCGGGCTTAAGCCGGAGCTTTGGCAAGAAAATGCACGTAGCGGGCGATATCGCGATAGGGAGACTCCTTTCGATATCGTCTCTCGAGCAAAAGAATCTGATCGAAGCTTCGCTCATCGCGAACCTCCTTCGTTATGAAATCATAAAAGCAGCGTAGACCGGCTTGCAATTCCACATCAAATCCAAGTTCTTTCAAACGAGCATCCACCTTTTCCGGGACGATCGGATTGGGTGGCGTCATGCTCTTTGCCGATGAACCGGCAAAGTTCTGATCGAGGATTTTATAGAAATCGCCTTTGATCAGACCGTTGAATATCGTGCGATGAAGATTATAGATCGTGAGTGAGACACGGCCGCCCGGCTTGAGACAAGCCTTGAGGAGATCAAGCATCTCATAGGGCTCCGAGAGCCATTCCATCACTGCATGGATGCAGATGAGATCGTATTGCTTCTCGCCATTGAGCACATCCTGAAGCGGCAAGTGAAAGACTTCAATCTTGTCTGCTAGACCTGCCTCACGTGCCCGTTCCCGGGTGTAATCAGCCATCTTTCCTGAGAGATCGGTAGCCGTCAGTCGATGGCCTTTCTCCGCAAGCCAGACGCTCATATCCCCGAGCCCGCAGCCAGCATCCAGAATATCGAGTCCACCCTTATCCAGATCGGGAATGATAGTCTCGAGGTCCTCGCGAATCAGAATTTCGCGAAGAAGTCCCTTGTCCGAACCCTTAATGTTTCGATGAAAACGCTCGAACAGATCATCAAAATTTCGGTCACT
>SEDW01001206.1 GCA_004193325.1 Pseudomonadota bacterium
CTTCTTCAAAACGCTGACCAGAATAACGACGGCTTTCCGAAATACGGTCCAGCTTATGTGCCGATTCGTGAATTGCAGCAGGTTATTATCGCGAACGTGGTCTGGGCGCCAGTCTACGGGAAGCAGCTCTTTTTGAAATCGGCGACGAGCTACTTCGATCTCTTCGTTGAACTCGGTCTTGGCTATGCGACGTCGAAGTTTTATCCGAAGCGTGAAATCCTCGCGAACGATAACATCCCGCGCGGCGTGTATATCGATCCTGCGGATGACACTACGGGTCAAGCGGCAGCGAACAACGCGAAGATCGGTGCGGACCGTACTGAAACCTTTGCTTACGGTACAGCCGGCCGACCCACCGTTAAAAATGAAGGCAACGTTCTTCTCAACCTTGGTATTGGTCAGAAGTTTCACTTCGGTAAACTCTTCTTCGTGAAGGTCTATATCCGGAACATGACTCTCCTTGGAACAGACGATGGGTTTGAAAACCTTCTTGGTCTCCACGGTGCGGTTGGTATGCGGTTCTAAGATTTTTTAAATGAACATTCTTAAGCGCTTTTCCTTTGGGAGAAGCGCTTTTTTGTTTGTCGGTGCGGAGGCTAATCAATTCTGACTGGCGAGTCGTGGTGAAGTATTGTATCAAATTGATATTGCAGACGAAATCGAAGTAGTTGGTTTTTGAAATAAGAGCTAAACTTTTCTCTGTTTTGTCCGATATATACGAGTCTGGATTGCTGCTCTTGGAGGATAAGGATTTTGAAAAAGACGAGCCTTAATTTTGCTGCAATGCTCGCGGCCCTTGGTCTTTTTTCCGCCTGTGGAGCAAAGAGTACCAACACCTCGGTCGAGAGTTCTGATGCAAGATCAGCCTTATTGCGCGACTCCTTTCAATGCAGCCCACTCATGGCCCAGCATCAATTCGATCGTTCGGCGACGACGCTGGTCTATTCCTTCTATGCGATGGGTATGAGCGATACGCGTAGTCTCAACATCTATGGCGATGGCAAAGTCGTGGCGCATCGAGCAATCGTAGGCGGCGAGACCCAAGACATCTCTCAGACATTAACCGCCGAGGATTTGGATTCTCTTCTTTTTGAACTCGTCGATAAATTTTGTCTGCTCTCGGTGAGTGAAGAGAGCGTGAAGGCCAAAGTGCAGACGATCAACACATCCTTTGAGTCCGCGCATCCTGGTAGAAA
>SEDW01001207.1 GCA_004193325.1 Pseudomonadota bacterium
CATCAACCTCTATGTTGAAGACGATCTGACCAAACACAAGTCGCAGCTTGAAGAGCAGCTCGCTCGATTGAATTCCCTTGAGAGTTCGACCCTTCTCGAAAAGGCGGATCCAAAGGATTTGGCCAGTACTCAGGCCTTTGTCAAAGAAGAAGGCCAGGAGGCGACCGATGCTGATAAGAAGGCTTTGAAGGCTTCGGAGCAAACTTTCATTACGCAGATTCTTCTCAAGCAAAAAGAAGCGGTGCGTGCACAGGCCATTCAATACGAGAGAGAATTCGCACTCCAGGCGGAGTTGAATGCTTTGCTGTCCAAGCGCGGCGCGGCTCACCCCGATGTGATTCAAAAGCGTGAAGAGATCGATAAGTTCAAACGAGACAATGGCGTTTTGCAGTCAGAAGCTTTGGTTAACAAGATGAAGTCTGAACTTTATCGTCTGCAAGCTGAGATGCGCGCCAAAGGCATTCCGATCGATCGCTCGGTGCAACTCGATAGCTTCTCGGACGAGGTGCGTCGCTTCCTTCTCGATACTTCGAACCAGATCCGGACGACCGAACTCGAGATCGATAACGTCTCCGCTCAGCAGCTTGATCCCACCAAATGGGTTCGCTATAACCTTGTTCGCGTAGCCGAGGTTCCGACTCGTGCCTCAAACACAGACAAGCTCTTTCTCTCGGCCCTGGTTGGCGGAACGCTGAGTCTGCTCTTCTTCCTCATGATCATTCTGGTCCGCGAAGTCAATTACCCCTGGATCGTCGAAGCAAAGAGCCTGCCGCGCCGCTATCACTTGCCGGTCCTCGTCAATGTTCCGCATGCCCGGACCTTTCTTAATGTGGATAAGGTGCGTAAGCTCAGGGCTCGGCTCGGGGATTTGCGAGGCTCGTCTGAGCCCGAGCTCAAGCTCCTCGATTCCTACCGCTATCTCCAGCAGGTCCTGAAGTCCAAGGGTGATCCGCAGGTCATCTGTTTCTATGATATCGGCGGCGAGAAGGTGTCGGGTCACGCAGCACTGAATCTCGCGAACGTGATGGCGACGGATAGCAATGAGCGGATCATCTTCCTCAGCTTTAATCCTTCCAACCAAAAGTACTTGCCTCGCGGTGAGGGCGGCAACCTGATGAGTTTTCTCTCCGGAGAAATCGACTGGAAGAGCTGCCGGGTCAAAGCGAATGAAGAAATAGCCTGTGATTTGGCT
>SEDW01000217.1 GCA_004193325.1 Pseudomonadota bacterium
GGATAATAAGCGCCCTTTTCTAAGAGGTAACGAAATCCTCCAAGCTTGCCTTTGCCTTGCATCGGGGGAAGAAAACGCTCCTGAAACCTTGAGATTTGGTCGGCGCGGAATTGATCGATGACCAGCACGAGGACGAGTTTGGGTTTCTGAATCCTGGCTATTTGTGCTTCGAGCCTATTTCCAAAAGAAAAGCTCAAAAGAGAAATCAAAGGATATACGAGACGTCTGGCTAGACTTAGCATACTGTTTCCTATCGAACGAGAGACCTTTAACCTGCCATTAACAAGGTAAACTTGTCTAGAAAGCATTCTCTCATCCTCCGAGAAAACATTTCCTTTACCCAATCTTCACGGAATTGCCGTTTAATCATCAGGTGAACAGGCTTTGTTCACCCTAAACAATTATCTTTTTTGACCGTCCAACCAATCAATCCAATAACCCCTCATATTCGCACGGAAAGGCTTAAATTCGGGCCGTACCTATCCCGGCATAAGCCTTGCTTTTTAAGACTTTGCGATCTAAAACGCTGCTCAGTCAGTCTTTATTTTTCGAGGACCACATGACCCGAATTCCATTCGTCCAGTTCCTTCTCCCACTCGCTCTTTCGACTCTTGTTCTGGCGTGTAGTGACAAGGAAGAGGCTCAGGTTTCCCTCGCGAAGATGGACACGGCTCCATGCGGTGAAGATTGAGCTCGGCCTTAACGATGTTTCCATCCTTTTGCCCTACAAGGAAAAGCCGGAGCTTTTTTCCGTCGCCCCGCAATTGAATGATAAACCAGATCCTGAAAGCCTGGCGCCAGGACTTAAAGCTCTGCCACTCGATGGGGAAGCCTTTGTCCCTATGTCGGTCCTATTAAAAATATCGGATGTCACAGCCGCAGATATCGAAACCCGCCAAGCGGATTTTGACTCATTTGAGTCTTCGGACAGGCTGACGAGCGCAGAAAAAAAGGAAATGGAAACTATCCTTGGGATGTTCGGCGATTTCGAAGGTCCAACGCGTAACAGTAATCTCAACCCCTACCGTATGACCAGCATTCGCATCGATCCTTGTGCCAACGCCTCCTTCGCCGGGAGCGATCTTAGCAAGTGCCGGATTGAATTCCGTATGGTCTGGCAGGAAACGTCTCGAGGCATGTTGAAAGACGCTAACGTTCACACGATCTACATCATCAGTCCAGAGGATATGAAAGAGATCGTTAAAACTCTTCGTGAGCTCAAGGCCGCGAGTGGTCTCGACACGAGTCGAGAGGCCCTTCAACCTCAGCCAGACATCATTAAAGAAGGTCTTGAAGGTCAATATTACAAAGGCGTGATCGGACTTGTCCATCGCTTCGCAAGATCTTCGAACTTAGCCCAGGTGGCCTTCTTTGCTGAGACGAATCAAGGTGGCCACTGGCCCTTCGTAAAGCTTGACCTTCAGTCGGGCGAAGTCATTGCGTTGCCGATTCCAGGCGAGAAAGCCGGGCCTAACCTGAGCCAGCTCGTGGTTCAACGGATCGACGGGACCCGTTCCGGCGGTCTGCTTTCGCCAAGTCCACTTGGAGTGAAAAAAGACAATCTCTACCTAAGCGACGAGCCTCAGGTTAAGTTTGCCAATGCGCACCGCATCGAAAATCCGAGTCTTCACAATGCGGACAGTAACGACTGCGCGAGCTGTCATACCGCGATGCTGGAAAAGGTGAATGCTCTCGAAGCCAAACCCAACCTGGTCGTTCCAAAGGATGCCTTTCAGTCGAGCAAGTGGAATCTTGAGGTGAAGTACATGCCGGACGTCATGCAATCGCTCCAGATCTTCAGCTATTTTCCACCGAATCGAGTGCGCATCGCTCCCCGGGCGATCAACGAATCGGCAGTGGTTGCTGACTTCATCAACAGTCACTACTAAAGCTTTCTGAAAATTCTGCTCAAAAAAAAGAGACCCAAGTGGTCTCTTTTTTGTTATTCGCGTTCGTAATTCAGATTTCTTTGGGGCGCCGCCCCGCGCCCACTCCAGCGGTTACTCCCGCCCCCTGATCTGAGCCTCTGAAAGACCTCAGGATCGACTTCGGTCGTAAGTCCGGGCAGAGGCATCAATTCGAGGCTTCCGGCATCGTACTCAGGCTGTGCGAGGCTCTGACGATTGTAGGCTTCGACAAGTAGAGGGTGGAGGATCAGCACGTCCTCGGCGTTGTAACACATCAAGGTCGTGAGGGCCGCGTCGATGCCTTCCTCATAGAGTCTCCAGAGCTTGACCGCGTCCCAGCCATCAATGTCCATGCTGGAGCGCTGATGGAGATGGGGGAAAGCTTTTTGAATCGCCTTCAGGCCACCCTGAAAGCCCTGAGCTCTGAGCCAGTGGCAGAGATCCACATGCGCCTTGTGAAAGGGGCGCTCGAACTCGTGGGCAAGAAAAGGCACATCGTAAGCCGCACCATTAAAAGTGCAAAGGATCGACGATTCGGCAAGAATATATTCGATCAGATTCCGTTTGGCTTTTTTCTCGTGTTCCTGCAAGAGTTCGCCGCGAAAGAGAAAGGCGATCACAGTTGATTCGGCTAGGGGAGGCATCCCACCACCGCTCGCTTCGATATCGAAATAGGCAATATCAGCAAAACCTCCCTTGATCATGCGCCAGCGTTCGGCGCTCGGGAGAGTTTTATGAAAGTAGAAAAGGTCGCGCTCGTCCCAGGCTTTACGCGAGAGATCGAGATCTTCCTGGATCTCATAAAGTTTTTTGGCGCCAAAAATTTTGGGAGCTTCGAGGGAAAGCTGATCCCAATCGTGTATGCCCTGAGACCAGAGATGGCGCTCGGTGCGCTCTCCAACCCCGCGAAGATGAATGAAAGATTTGCGAAGCAGGCTATGCCCATCAAAATCTGAAAGCTTCGTCGTCATGAATAAACCTCGGGAACGGATCGCTGCGCCTACTTTAAGACTGTAGAGCCCCTACAGATTCTTTACCAGCAGAATCCCGTTTGACACATACATCTATGTCCTTAGGGCCTGTTAAAATGCCTTCTCCCTGTTGACTCGTGCGGATCTCTGCCAGTAGTATCAGAGCCATACATTAGGTAAAGACTTGATAAAGACCAGAACTCTTTTGGGAGTTACGATATGACAGAGTCAATCTGGAAGCGCCGTGATTTTGTAATCTCTACTTTCCTTACCGGGGCTTGGTTTGCGACGGGCTGTCATACTCTTTCGGGAGGATCGACGCTGGAAGATCAGGGGCCGGCTATGCCCGGTCGCTCGAACTGGAACGATCTGGATGCTTCTCTCAAAGACAAATACCGTACAGCTGTGTCTTGGTTCAAAGCCAACGACAAGCAAAAATATCCTGCCAGTGACCCGCGATCATTTCTGACCTGGAAGAAATTGGCCTCGGTGCATGCCCAGTCCTGCCAGCATATGAATAATCTCTTTCTGCCCTGGCACCGCCTCTATCTTAATTACTTCGAAAATGCCTGTCGCTACGCTCTCGGCGATGCGAGCTTTATGCTGCCTTATTGGGATTTCGCTGACAAAGCGTTCCCGGATGAATTCTTCGCCATGACCGATTTGCAGTCAAAGCGAAAGATCACGAAGGGCGGGCGTATTCCTCAGGAATTCGTCAATCAGAAGCTGATGAAGAGGCTTTTAACCCTGAATGATTTCTACGCCTTTCATTCTGGTGTTTCGCCGACCGTCTTTGCACAATCCGATATGATGACGAGCCTTCTCGAAGGCAGCGCGCATAACGCAGTGCACACGAACGTCGGTGGTGAAATGCTCGGGAGCAATGCCCCGCTCGATCCCATCTTCTGGCTGGTTCATGCAAACATCGATCGCATCTGGGCGACCTGGGCTCTTCAAAATAGCAACGCTGTGATTCCGCCGGAGCCTGCCCTCGGTGTGCATGGCGCTTCGAAACAATGGCTTGAGACCACAGTGGAACTGAGTTTTAACGATCGGCCTGGTGACGCGAAAAAATCGCTGGCCAAACTTCTACCCGATCTTCCTGAAGGTCCACACAACGCCCGCGCCTCAGCCCGGATGAAAGTGAAAGATCTCATCAGCACCCGAAATCTTCACTATAGCTATGACAGCTTAATTGGAGCGAAGAAGGTCGTGAATGCAGTCGACTTCAATCGCCGCAACGAACGCCTTATCGACGGTATTTCCCGGGTGGAAAACAATGTGCTCCTCTCAAACCTCACCGTCAACGAAGAGGTGGCTGGCAGGCTCAAGGATTTGAATGATCCCAATAACCATGCCTCACTCTTAGTCCTCAATGTGCCGATCATCCCCGATCCCGAAGTGAGCAATCGCACGATTTTGCGCTTTTTTGCATTTAATGCTGAAGAATTGACTCTAGCGGCAGCGAATGAACTTCGCGGTCCCCTCGCCGTACAAAGGCCGGATTATCTTGGGTCGTATAATTTTCTTATTCAGGGGCATGTGCACCACGAGCAGGTGAGCCAGGGTACGATTCACTTGAATCTCGATATCACGGAGTGGCTCAAAAAACGTGGCGATTTCAAAAAACTCACGCTTCTCATGGTTGCCCTTGATACGGGACAGAGTCATGCGATCGTAAATCTCTTCGGAGATATTGAAACGGAAATGAAAATCCAGTATTCCACTCTTGATTGAGACCATGGCTCCGAAGTTTCGGAGCCATTTGTTTATTCGGGTCTTTGCGGAATTCTGACGAACTGCATACCAGCCGCGATCGCGGACTGAACACCCGGCTCCGCATCCTCGAAAACAAGACAAAGCTCGGGTTCGACAGAGAGTAGGCGCGCGGCTGTTAAGAATGGTTCAGGATTTGGTTTGCCCATCTTCACATCTTCGGCGCCGACGATGACATCGAAGAATTCCCAAAGACCGAGCTGTCTCAGCGTCTTCTCGACAGAAGCGCGCGGGCTGCCAGATACTACAGCCATCGGAACCTTGCCGTGCATTTTGCGGATGACGGCTTCCACTTCCGCGTGGGCCTTGATCGATTCGATGAGTGAGAAGTAGGCCTTTTCCCTCGCTTCTACTACCTCGTTCACCTCCATGGAGATGCCGAGGTGATCGTTGAGCATTTCTACAGTGCGCGGCACGGGAATTCCGCCCCAGGCGTAGAAGAGCTCTTCGGGAAAGCTTGCGTCCCACGGTGCCAGAGCTTGTTTCCAAGCCTCAAAATGCAAGGGAAGCGAATTGGCTATCGTGCCATCACAATCGAAAAGATAGGCTGCGAAGCGACCATCCGGTATGTTCAAAATCATGGAGTGATGTTCCTATTCCGAGGAGCGGGGAGATTGTAAGGTGCACTCCGGGCTCTCCCGGGAGTGAGGGCTCCGTCATGGGAAGTGTAGACAAGGCGCAGTCGGCATGCAAAATCTTTTTTGAGCGGGCAAAAGATTTAGTCGAGCAAGCATAAAAAAAGAGGATGATTCGAGTCAGTACGTAGGGATAAGAATCCATTGCTGACTTGGGAAGGCTGATTTGCCAGTGACCGAGAGTTTTGCGTAGTCGTTAATATCATGGGCCACGATATCCATAAAGAAATTCGAGTCTTTGATTTTGATTTGATAGACACCCGAGGACACTTCTTCAAAGACGAACTGCTGATGCGAAAGTGCAAAATAGTCGTTTTGTTGAATTAGGGCGCCTTCCTCAACAACGCGATCGCGGACTTCGAGAGACTTGCCGCTATTGACGTTCGTGATGCGGTAGACGTTTTCTTCAAGGGCCTGAATCTCAAATTTTTGTGCGGAAGTCAGGTTGCACTGAAAGAGTTGAACTGTCGTTTCATTGGCAACGCTACTCAACGGAAGATCGATACATTTGCGGCTTTCAAAGCCTTTGATCGAATAGCGGCCGTTAGCCACGAGTTGGTTCGGAAAGGTTTTGGTTTTCGTCTGCGGAGATCCCGTCACGACCGATGGCGGACTCACCGACTCATCGTCATCGACCGAGGTGTCAGCTGAGGATTTAGGTGCATTGGACACATCACTGTCCTCCTTCACCGAGGGATTATTCGAGCCCAGTTTGGGGATTTCGGCCGAACTTTCCGCACTACAGGCTGAGAGCAGCTGAAGAGCTGTCCACAGGCTTATGAGTAATGTGATTCGTTTGGTCATTGTCACTTCCAAAAAAGGGTTCCATTTTCTTTATCGGCAATATTTGGTAAAAGCTTAACGAGAACTTGTAAAACATTGCTAATCAATGGTTTAGGCACACGTATTATTTGGGTAAGGGATCTCATTTCTGTAATTAGCCAGCGACTTTGTCCCCTATTAATTGATCAGCGATTATGTCCCCTCAAGGTAAAATCCTCTCAAATCCAACCCTTAGGATGGGAGGTTCCATGGAAGGAACAATTGCCG
>SEDW01000218.1 GCA_004193325.1 Pseudomonadota bacterium
AAATCGAAGAACAATCCCGTGCTCATCGGTGAGCCGGGTGTGGGTAAGACCGCTGTGGCCGAAGGCTTGGCGCAACGTATCGTCAGAGGCGATGTGCCTGAGGGGCTCAAAGACAAACAAATCTTTGCCCTCGACATGGGCTCGCTGATCGCTGGCGCGAAGTTTCGTGGTGAATTTGAGGAACGCCTCAAAGCCGTCTTGAATGAAGTGAAGAGTAGCGAAGGCCAGATCATTCTCTTTATCGACGAGATCCACACGATTGTGGGTGCGGGTAAAGCGGAAGGTGCGATGGATGCCGGCAATATGCTGAAACCCATGCTCGCCCGTGGAGAGCTGCACTGTATCGGCGCCACTACGCTGACCGAGTATCGGAAATACATCGAAGCGGATGCCGCTTTGGAAAGACGTTTTCAGACAGTTCTTGTCGATCAGCCGACGGTGGAAGACACGATCTCCATCCTTCGTGGTCTCAAGGAACGATTTGAACTCTTCCATGGCATTCGCATCCAGGATAATGCCCTCGTTGCGGCATCAGTGCTGTCGGATCGTTATATCACCGATCGATTCCTGCCTGACAAGGCAATCGATTTGATCGATGAATGTAGCGCAATGATTCGCACAGAGATCGACAGTGTGCCTGAGGAACTCGACAAAAAACGTCGAAGCCTCATGCGGCTCGAGATCGAAGCCACAGCTTTAAAGAAAGAAAAAGATGAAGCGAGCCGGAAACGTCTCGATCTTCTTAATAAAGAATTAAAAGATCTGCGGGATGAGGTTCGCGTTTTGAGCGAGCAGCATGAGCAGGAAAAATCCTCGATCAAGTCGGTGCAGGATATTCGCAAGGAGCTTGAGGGATTAAATCTGCAGCTCGCTCAGGCGGAACGTGCGTCTGACTTTGAGAAAGCGGCGAAGCTTCGCCATGGCCAAATACCTGAACTGGAGCAAAAGCTCCTAAAGGTGGAAGACGATGTTAAAACGAAGAAGACGGGACTTCTACGCGAAGAGGTTTCTGAACGTGAAATTGCCCAAGTCGTCAGTCAGTGGACTGGAATTCCAGTCGAAAAACTCATGGCTGGTGAAAGGGAAAAACTTCTCGCCCTCGGCGACATTCTCCACCGAAAAGTCGTCGGTCAGGATCAGGCGGTCGATGCAGTTGTGGATGCGATTATCCGGGCGCGTGCTCAGATCAAAGACCCGAAACGTCCGATCGGTTCCTTCATTTTCCTTGGTCCAACCGGTGTCGGTAAAACCGAATTGGCGAAAACGCTGACCGAGAATCTGTTTGATACTGCGGATAATATGATTCGCATCGACATGTCGGAATACATGGAAAAACATGCGGTCTCCCGACTGGTGGGAGCGCCTCCCGGTTACGTGGGCTACGATCAAGGCGGACAGTTGACTGAAGCGGTAAGAAGAAAGCCGTATTCTGTCGTACTCTTCGACGAGATTGAGAAAGCGCATCCGGATGTGTTTAACATCCTCCTTCAGATCCTTGATGAAGGTCATCTGACCGATAATCAAGGGCGTAAGATAAACTTTAAGAACACCGTCATCATCATGACGAGTAACATCGGTTCGCAGTATCTCATCGAGGGCATTCAGCCCAACGGGGAATTGACCGAAGCCGCTGTTTCTAAAGTGCAGTCGGATTTGAGAGCGCATTTCCGTCCCGAGTTTTTGAACCGTGTGGACGATATCGTACTCTTCAAACCGCTTCTTAAAGATCAGGTGAAAGGCATCGTCACGATCCTTCTCCAAAACATTCAGTCGCGACTGGATGAGCAGGAGATCAAGATTGTGATTAGCGAAGACGCGAAAGACTTTATTGCCGCGAGCGCCTATGACCCTGTCTACGGTGCAAGACCCTTGAAACGCTACCTCCAAAAAGAGGTGGAGAACAAGGTGGCAAGAAAGATCGTGTCAGGTGAGATCCTGCCGGGTTCGACCATACACATCGATCACGATGCGAATGGTCTGAACATCCACTAAGGCGTCCCTAAGAACGCCGCGACTCGTTTATCATATGCAAGGTGTGTGGGGCCTGGGCGACAGCTCAGGCCTTTTTTTTTTTGCGAAATGCCGAGCGCTCTGCAATATGATCTTTTTTGATCTCAGCACTCAAGCCCTTGACCCGCCTCGTGTTCCGACAAGAATCATGAACAATTCAAAATTCTGACCTTTTGTTTGGAAAAGTATCGGGCATATATTCGTTCCGACACGCATTCTCAACATGAAGGATTGAACTATGAAACGTAGTATCTTCGCATTTACGGCGGCGTGCTTTTTGAGCGCTACCTCCTCATTTGCAGCCGTCTCCCCTATCGTTGTTCCTGAAGGAATGACTCTTGAGAAACTTCCTGCAGAACTTTCGACACCGCGCTTTTTGACCTTCTCCAAAGGCGGCGATATGATCGTCGGTTCGGGATCGGCAAAAGTCTATCGTCTGAAAGCTCCTTATACCAAATCGGAAGTCCTGGTCGACTTCGGCGGCTATCCTCACAGCGTTGCTTTCCGTGAAACCGACAAAGGATCGGAACTCTGGGTTGGCGATAGCGATGGCCTCTACAAAGTCATCTACGATGCTACAAAGACTTACAAAAAAGCTGACTTCACCAAAGTCGTCGCCTTGCCAGCTGGCGGCGGCCACAGCTCAAGGACTGTAAAAATCGGTCCTGATAACAAAGTCTATGTTTCGCTCGGTATTGCCAATAACTGTAGCGTTCAATACCTGGACGAGAGTTTCCCAGAGGCGGATCGTCGCGGTGGTATTTACCAACTCGATGAGTCCAAGGCCACTGTCACACTGAAGCCTTACGGCCGCGGTTTGCGCAATCCAATCGGCTTTAACTGGCATCCAGAAACAGAAGTTATGTATGCCGATAACAATGGCCCAGATCACTGGGGTTACGATGAGCCAAGAGAAGTCTTTGAAGAAGTCAAAGAAGGCTCGTTCTTTGGTATGCCTTGGTTCCAATTCGTTAAGGGAAAAGTCGTAGTCGACACCTGTGCTCCTGCTGACAAAGCACCTGCACTCTTGAGCGATGTGGAAACTCCAGTCGCAACTTTCGACGCCCGTACGGCGCCGATGGAAGTGCTCTTCGTCGGTAAAGATCAGTTGAAGGCAAGCTGGGAGCATTCCGCTCTGGTCGCTCTCCATGGTTCATGGGGCGTTCCAGCTGGCGGTGGTGATGCCGATCGTCGTCATCCAAAGATCGTTCTCGTCGAATTCAAAGATGGCAAGGCGACTGGTAAAGTCACTGATCTTCTGACTGGATTCCAAGATGCCAAGGGCGAGCGTGTTGCTCGTCCAGTAGGCTTGGCCTTTGGTCCTGATGATGCGCTTTACTTCACATCTGATGCCGAAGGCGAGGGCGTTTATCGCCTCACGCTGACTCCTAAAGAGCAGTCGAAGTAAATATTGCACTCGATCCCTCAGCGGGATGAGAACAAACAGATAGACCGTTCCGGCGATCCTTTGGGATCGCCTTTTTCATTTCCAGGGATCGTAGCTGCCGAAGGACCAGAGGTGACCTTCGATATCGTGACAGCTATAATCGGTGCCGCCGTAATCCTTTTCGCTGGGCTCCATCAGGATCTTGGCGCCTTCGGCTTTGGCTCTTTCATAGTGGGCCTTCGGGTCAGCGACGATAACGAAAGAACACTGAGTCTCCCGGCCCCCGTTTTCGTCGGGCTGGTTCATATACTTTTGAAAGTCCGTGTCGCTGACCGGGCTGATCATAATCATGCCGTTGCCAAATGTAAGCTGCGCGTGGACAACTTTGCCTTTGGCGTCGCGGTAGATTTCTCTTTGCTCAAAGCCAAAGGCTCGAGTCAGAAAGTCGATCGCGCGGTCGCAGTTGCGATAGTGAAGGTTCGGAATGATGTTGACCTGAGTTTTTGCTGGACCCGTGATATTACCCATAAACTTTGCACCCTTATCTATCGGATGAAGATACGATAACGTTCTTCTGAAATTTCGTCTTGAAAAAATTCGGCTGTACGCCTCAGCAAAATCCCCTATGATGCAGAACATTCGATCCATGAGCCGAGGCAGGTTTACCCTATGAATCTCTATCGTCATTACAAAGACAAGCCCTACCGTCTTCTCAACATTGTGAGACATAGTGAGACCATGGAAGATCTGGTGCTCTATGAAACGCTCTACGAGAATCCGAGTGGAAAGCTGTGGGTTCGCCCGAAGGCGATGTTTTTCGAGACGATCGAACACGAGGGTGTGAAGCAGCCACGCTTTGCCAAGGTCGAGTGCAATCTACAAAACTACTCAGCGTTTACCGAACAGAATCGCGCCTGGATCAAAGAGATTTCCGAAAGATGCTTTGACGTCTGGGATCAGGAAGCCTTCGAAGATCGTGCAAAGAAATTTCATGTCTTTCACATCACGTTGGCCTTCGTCGATCAAAAGCCGGTAGCCTTTAAGATCGGTTATGGAACGAGTCACGAGATTTTTTACAGCTGGCTCGGAGCAGTCGTACCCGAGATGCAAAGATCCGGGATAGCCTCGCTCCTGATGAAAAATCAGCATGAATGGTGTCTTGCTCAGTCCTTCATCAAGATTCAAACGAAGTGTCTGAATTTCAATCAGGCGATGCTCGTACTCAATTTGAAGCACGGGTTTTTGGTTCAGGATACAGAGATAACCGAGCAGGGCCTAAAGCTTGTGCTGGAGAAAAGGCTCGTCGAGCCGGCTTATTAGCAAAATGCCGAGGCTTCGGCGAAGCCTTGTAAGGACAGGAAAGCCTCGGTACAATGGCCCTCTTGCAATGGGAGGGCTAGAGATGGTCAAAACGAGTTTTCATATCGGACTGAATTCCGATCAAGTCAAAGATGTCAGCGTGGCGATCATTCCGGGCGACCCGGGTCGGGTCCCAAAGATTGCGCAATATCTTGAAAACGCAGAGCCCCTAGCCAATCACCGGGAATACAACTCCATGAAAGGCCAGTACCAAGGCCAAACTGTATTAGTCATCTCAACGGGCATCGGCGGCCCGTCGGCCGCGATATGCGTAGAAGAACTGGCGATGTTAGGCATTCGCCGATTTTTAAGGGTCGGCACCACAGGTGCCATTCAGGATCACATTGAGCCAGGGGATATTATAGTCCCGACGGCGGCGGTACGCATGGACGGCGCGTCGACGCATATTGCGCCGTTGGCGTTTCCCGCAGTGGCGGATTTCACGATGGTGCAGGCGATACGCGAAGCCTTGGGCGAGAAGCAGGTAAAACACCATGTGGGGATCTGCGCATCGAGTGATACGTTCTATCAGGGGCAATCGAGGGGTGATTCATTCAAAAAGGGTTTCGTGCATCAGGAGATGGCGAGACGATTTGAAGAGATGAAACAACTGAATGTGCTGTCATTCGAGATGGAATGCGCAACGGTGTTTACTCAATGTGCAGCATATGGTTTGGCCGCGGCAGCGGTGTTGGGGGTGCTGGTGAACAGGAATCGTGGGGAATTCCCGAGTGAGGCGGTGATCAAGGCGACGGAAGATAAAGTGATCCAGGCCGCGTTAGCGACGATTCCGAAACTCAAATAATCACTGCGAAACTCACTAGATCACCGCGTAGCGAAACTCACTAGATCACCGCGCAGCGAAACTCACTTACAGTTGCTAGATTGATTTAAAGTGCCCCGCAAAGTTCAGTGTATCCCCTCCGCGGGGGGCTCTTGAGGCTCTGCCTCAAACTCCGGTCGGGGGGTACCAATACCCCCCAACACCCCCTTTGGGCAAGGCTGCCGCCTTCCGATCCGCTTTACT
>SEDW01001208.1 GCA_004193325.1 Pseudomonadota bacterium
TCGGCCCGAAACGGTGTCTTCAACCTGCAAGGTCTCGCTCGCCTTTATGAGGATACGGATTCGCAGTTTGAAAAAGCGCGGAAACGTTTTAAGGCCTTGGAAGATGGAATCGGTGGTTTTGCCAAATGGGATGAGCTGCTTGAAAAGGCTGAGAAAAAATCGTCGGACATAGACGTGATCGCCAAACTCAAAAGTAAGAGATCCAAGGCGAGAAAAGATCTGGAAAAACTTTTGGTCGAAGAGAAATTCATTCGTGAGACCAAAACGGAGGCAACCTATCTCAAGACCTTCCGCGCGTTTTTGCTCAACCGCGACTGGAACACAGTTGCTGAGGACCGGGAGATCATGCTTGGCAAACTCTCTGGCCAGCTACAGACGATCAAAAGCTCCACTTACGATTTCACCAAGCTCGAAGAGGGCAACGGCATTCATGAGTTTAGAAGAAAAATTCGCTGGTTTGCGATGGAAGCTCGTGCCCTCAACGGTCTTCTTATCCTCAAGCCTTTGACTACGGTTTGCCCAATCGAAGCCTACAAAGACCTTCCAAGCAGTGAATGGGCCAAGAGTAAATACGGAGTCCTGCCTCCTTCACAATCGGAAACAGCACCCGTCGCTGTCACAGCTTGTCTCTACGTGAAGATGGCTAAAGCGATCGACGACGTTGGTAAGATCAAGGATGCGGTCGAGGAGGTCGATAACAATACGGCCGGAGATGCGTCGGATGCGGCGAGTCTTGACGATCAGGTCGCGGTGAACGCCATTTACAACGAGATGATGAAGAGTCGGGTCTTTGATCTTCTTACATTCCAGACGAGACTTGGCGGCGAGACTGCAGAGCTTTACAACGAGATCGATTGGGCTTCGACCAGCCTAGGCCCCTATTCGGGCTGGCCTGAGCCATTGAAATACCTTGTAAACTCGATGTTAGGCTGTCCGATTCCCATGTATATCTGCTGGGGTGAAGATCGGATTTTTCTCTACAACGACGCTTATCGAGTTCTGCTTTCCAAAAAGCATCCTGCTGCGTTGGGACAGAAGTTTGACGTAGTCTGGCCCGAGGTTTGGCCTCAACTCCAAGACCTCTTCAAGTCGGTGGCTAGCGGTAACAATTATTACATAGCCGATATGAAGATGGAGCTGGAGCGTCACGGCTACCCTGAGGAATGCTATTTTACTTTCTCCTTCAACCCCATTGCGGATGGCAAGGGCAAGGCGATTGGACTTCAATGTATTTGTTATGAAACCACAGCTAAAATTTTGAATGATCGCTCAATCAATGCTTTGCAGATAAGTACCGATGCTGCACGAATTAAGGCGGAGAATGCCACCGTCGAGCTGGAAAATTTCTTCAAGCAGGCACCGGTTGCAATCGCCCTGCTTGAGGGCTTTGAGCATCGCTTTACTCTCGCGAACGAGCTTTACTATAAGTTTGTCGGCGTGCGGTCGATCATTGGTAGAACTGTCCGAGAAGTTTTTCCCGATCTTGTGGGGCAACCTTTCTTCGGGCTCCTGGACGACGTTTATCGGACTGGCGTTCCTTTCATGGCCTCTGACGCACCGATCACTTTTGAAACGATTGATGGTGAAAAAGAAACGTCTTACGTGGACTTCATATATGCACCAAGGTTCGGCCTCGACAATAAGGTCGAGGGAATTACCGCGACGATCGTTGATGTCACGGCCAAATACAGAGCGCGAAAAGTGGTCGAGGATCAACTCGAGGAGATGAAGGCTCTCACGTCGCAGCTCACAGATGCGCAGAGCGATCTTGACGAAGAAAAACGAAAGTTCGAAATCATCTTTGAAAATGCGGCTTCAGGCATGGCGATGGTGAAAGAACCTCAACATATCTTTGAAAAAGCCAACCCATCTTTCCGCGAAATGCTTGGCAACCG
>SEDW01001209.1 GCA_004193325.1 Pseudomonadota bacterium
CTTGGCATCAAGACCTGGGCGCAGTTTTTTCTGAAATACATCATCGGCGACGACGCTGTGCAGTTTGCTATCCCCGCCACGAGAAAGCTCGACCACATCATCGATAACATGGCCGCGGGCCGAGGTGCCTTGCCCAATCCGGAGCAAAGAGCTAGGATGCGGCGAGAACTTAACGTGTAGCCGGAGATTTGCCATGCCGAAGAAACAGGAAGTTGAAACCGAATCGAGCGCGTTTAAGCATTGGTTTGGTAAAGAGCTTCTCCGGCGGATTGCGCAGTCTCTAACCAAGGTCCATCCAGACTTCGACGGAAAGGCCTTTCTCGCTCTTATGCCGACGCTCGAAAAGCTTGAGATGAAACCGCGCGTGCTCATCATTCGAGATGAACTGAAGCGTCAGCTGCCCGAGAGTTATCCCAAGGCGCTGAAGATTTTGCTCGCGGGCGTGGAGAAAGGCAAGATTCATGGCTTCGATCTCTGGCCGTTCACCGAATTTGTGCAAACCTATGGCCTTGAGAATCGCAAAATTTCGCTCGATGCCTTGAAATATCTGACCCCGCTTTTCACGGCAGAATTCGCCATCAGGCCCTTTCTTCGGCTGCATCCTGAAGAGACGCTCAGCTATCTTTTGAAATGTGCCCACGACGAAGATGTACATCTGAGGCGCTGGGCGTCCGAGGGCTCCAGGCCGCGCTTGCCTTGGGGTGAGCGTCTGCAGGCCTTTGTCAAGGATCCGGCGCCGACTGCCGCGATTCTCGAGACGCTGAAGTTTGATCCAGAACTCTATGTTCGCAAATCAGTGTCGAACCATTTGAACGACATCGCCAAAGATCATCCTGACTATGTGATCAAGATGTTAAGCGTCTGGAAGAAGGATGCTGGGAAAGACGCTCTGCTCCTCAAACGAGTCGAGTGGATCATCTCCCGCTCACTTCGCACGCTCATCAAAGCGGGGCATCCTGGGGCGCTGAAATTAATCGGCGTGCAGCATGGCGCCGAAGTCAAGCTCACAAGGCTCAAGATCAATCAGAAAAATTATACGATAGGGGATCGTCTGGAATTTGAATTTACTTTACAGTCCGAATCGACGAAGGCGCAGAAACTCGTCGTCGATTACATCGTGCACTACAAAAAATCGAATCAGAGCAATTCTCCCAAAGTCTTTAAGTTGAAGACGATTGCACTCCCTCCTGG
>SEDW01001210.1 GCA_004193325.1 Pseudomonadota bacterium
TAGAGCCCGGTTTCGGTGTAACAATTGGTAATGCCCTAAGAAGAATTTTACTTTCTTCATTAGAAGGTTTTGCAATTACAAGTATTCGTTTTTCTGGCGTTTCTCATGAATTTTCTACCATGAAAGGTGTTGTAGAAGATTTAACTGAAATCATCTTAAATTTAAAACAAGTTCGTTTTAAAAAAGTAGGTGAGTCAGGTGATTCAGAAAAAGTATTCATTATCGTAAACGGGCAAGACCAATTCTTAGCTGGTGATATTACTAAATTCTCTAACAATTTTGAGGTTCTAAACCCTGATTTTGTGATTTGCAACATGGAAAAATCAGTTACTTTAGAGGTAGAATTAACTATCAATAAAGGACGTGGTTATGTTCCGGCAGAAGAGAACAAAATTACTGATACCGTAGTTGGTGTAATTGCAATCGATTCGATTTTTACACCAATGAAAAATGTAAAATACACGATTGAAAACTATCGTGTTGAACAAAAAACAGATTACGAGAAATTAATTTTAGATATTTCTACTGATGGTTCAATCCACCCAGAAGAAGCTTTAAAAGAAGCAGCTAAAATTTTGATCCAACACTTTATGTTATTCTCTGATGAGAATTTAGTATTAGAATCTCAAGCTAAAGAAGAAACTAAAGAAGTTGATGAGGAAATTTTACATATGCGTAAAATCCTTAAAACTGAGTTAGTTGATTTAGATCTTTCTGTACGTGCGTTAAACTGTTTAAAAGCAGCTGATATCCGTACTTTAGCCGATTTGGTTTCTTACGATGTGGCTGATATGTTAAAATTCAGAAACTTCGGTAAAAAATCTCTAACTGAAATTCAAGAATTGGTAAAATCTAAACAATTATCGTTCGGAATGAACCTTTCTAAATTCAAGTTAGACGAAGAATAAAACAGTTTTCAGTTTTGAGTTTGCAGTTGTGAAATTGTGCTCAGGGCTTGGAATATAATATTAATTAAATATTCACTGTGTATAATTCCCTCAGATTAAGTTCAAAGAGACGGTATACACTTTAAACAAAAACAATGAGACACGGTAAAAAAAATAACCATTTAGGCAGAACAACTTCTCACAGAAAAGCGATGTTAGCTAACATGGCTTCTTCATTAATTAAGCACAAGAGAATTTCAACTACATTAGCTAAAGCGAAAGTTTTACGTGGTTATGTTGAACC
>SEDW01001211.1 GCA_004193325.1 Pseudomonadota bacterium
TTTCGATAGCATCGCAGAAGTGTATCTTTTTGCAACATTTTTGTGAGGACAAAATTCATCGCTTTTTCGGCTGCCAAAATGAATTTTTTATTTTCGAGAACACGACCCGCTTTTGCAAACGCACCGATCATCCATCCATTCCACGCAGCTAAAATTTTATCGTCGAGTCCTGGACGAATTCTTTTTGCACGTCGCGAAAATAGTTCGGCGATAAGATTTTTGTACTCATCATCGTTCGGAATTTGCGGCGCGTTCATGTGATGCAAAATATTTGCGTGCTGCACGGCCTTCAGGCCAGCCGCGACTTCCAGCTCTTCGACATGCTTCGAAACTTCGAAGTTTCCTTCGGCAGTGATTTCAAAATATTTTTCCATGCGCTGCAAAAATTCAGGTTCGAATTCCGATTTATTCCAAACATAAAACTTGCCTTCGGTCTTCTCGCTATCCGCATCTTCAGCGCTGTAGAAGCCGCCTTCTGTGTGAGTCATATCCCTTAGAACATAGTCTAGAGTCGACGTGATGACACGTTCATACTCCCGATTTTTTCTCTCCCCTGCTGCGTACGCATCAGTGTAGGCGAGTGTCAGGAGTGCGTTATCGTAAAGCATCTTTTCAAAGTGCGGCACTAGCCATTGATCATCGACGGAGTAGCGATGAAAACCGCCACCCACCTGATCACGCATACCGCCGCGCGCCATGCTGTTCAAGGTCTTGAAGGCCATCGAGCGATGTTCGGGATAACGCAAGAGTAGCATCAACGCGAGGGACGAAGGAAATTTCGGAGCACTTCCAAAACCACCAAGTTTCGCATCAAAGCTTTCGACCTTGGATTGAATGAAGGCATCGATCGTTCTCTGATCGATTGCCGATTTTTTCTCGAAGAGTTCCTCATCCCTTAATTTAAGGTGCTCCGTGAGTTCGAACGCATTGTCTTTAAGAACATGATTTTCCGTGAGCCAGATTTCATGGATACGGTTTAGTATGCCTTTGAATTGCTCTCGCGGGAAAAAGGTTCCGCCCCAAAAGGGTTTGCCTTCATCGGTGAGCATCACAGAGAGTGGCCAGCCTCCTCGCTGCTTCATGGCCTGCACGGCTTTCATATAGAAGCCGTCGACGTCCGGCCGCTCTTCCCGATCGACCTTGATCGCCACGAAGTGTTTATTAAGGATCTCGGCGACATCATCTTTTTC
>SEDW01001212.1 GCA_004193325.1 Pseudomonadota bacterium
GAACTCGAGGCTCAGGCCAACGAACTCAACGACAAAGCCAAACTCCTCGAAGTCAAAAATCAGGAAGTGGAACTTGCGTCGCGTTCGGTCGAGGAAAAAGCCGAGCAGCTGCAGCTCATTTCCAAATATAAATCCGAGTTCCTGGCAAACATGTCCCACGAACTCCGTACGCCGTTGAACAGCCTTCTCATCCTCTCGAAAATGCTGTCGGAGAACAAAGAGAAAAACCTCACGGCCGATCAGGTGAAGTTTGCCTCGACGGTTTACTCCTCAGGCAACGATCTCCTCGGACTTATCAACGAGATTCTCGATCTCTCGAAAATCGAAGCCGGCAAAATGCCGATCGATCCGAAGCAAATCGATTTGCCGGAAGTTCAGGACTACGTTGAGCGGACCTTCAGGCACATGGCGGATCAAAAAGGTCTCGAATTTCAGATCCTCATGGAAAAGGGTGTGCCTCGCATGATGTTCACTGATGTGAACCGTCTGCAGCAGATTCTCAAAAATCTTTTGTCGAATGCCTTTAAATTCACTGAGCGCGGAAGAGTGATCATGACGATCAGTCCTGTTGCAAGGAATCAAAAAATTGGCATCGGCATGCTCCCGTCGACGCAGCCGCTCGTCGCCTTTGCGGTGAAAGATACGGGCATTGGCATTCCACTCAATAAACAAAAGTTAATCTTTGAAGCCTTCCAGCAGGCCGATGGGACGACGAGTCGTAAGTACGGTGGTACGGGACTTGGACTTACCATTAGTCGCGAGATAACGCGTCTACTCGGCGGTTGGCTGGATGTGGAAAGTGCTCCTGAATCGGGCAGTACATTCACTCTTTATCTCCCGCAGAATTATAACGGAGTGGATAGTACACAACCCGTTCTTGACATGCAGAGCACCGAAAATAATATCGATGTTCCACCCTTACCGCAGCACGCGGACTTTACGGGCTGCAAAATTTTGGTGGTGGATGACGACAGTCGAAACATTTTCGCCATCGACAGCGTGCTCGAGAGCCGAAATATGACGGTCTTGCACGCAGAAAATGGTAAAGTGGGCATTGCTCAACTGATCGATAATCCGGACGTGGATCTTGTCCTGATGGACATGATGATGCCGGAGATGGATGGCATCGAGGCAACGCAGGTAATACGTCGGGATTCCCGTTTCAAAACTTTGCCTATCATTTCCCTGAC
>SEDW01001213.1 GCA_004193325.1 Pseudomonadota bacterium
TGACCTTCTCCCCATAAGTCATCTCGTTTGATTCGAGAATTCTCCGCTAGAATTAGCAAGAGGAGAAGCTATGAAGAGTCGATTTAGCGAGGAACAAATTATTGGCATTTTGCGGCAGCAGGAAAGCGGAATGCCGACGACGCAGGTTTGTCGAGAGCATGGCATCAGCGCCGCTACGTTCTACAAGTGGAAAGCGAAGTTCGGCGGCATGAACGTCGGTGAAGCTCAACGTCTGCGGCAGCTAGAGGAAGAGAACGCCAAGCTCAAACGTCTGGTGGCTGATCTGAGCCTGGACAACATTGCCCTGAAGGATGTTCTCTCAAAAAAATGGTAAAGCCCGCTGCTAGGAGACA
Organism: Pseudomonadota bacterium; assembly: GCA_004193325.1. Classification (GTDB taxonomy): domain Bacteria; phylum Bdellovibrionota_B; class Oligoflexia; order Oligoflexales; family Oligoflexaceae; genus Oligoflexus. The sequence continues at coordinate 354 of SEDW01001213.1, forward strand.
GGTGGCGGGCTACCTTCAAGAACAGCATGGTTTGTCGCAGCGCCGCTCGGCTCGATTGGTTCAGGTGCCGACGTGTTCCTTACGCTACCATTCGAGACGTGAGGATGACACTTTACTTCGGGATCGCCTTAAAGAACTCGCTGATGAGCGCCCACGTTGGGGTTACAAACGGCTTCATGGTCGTCTGCGGTTGGAGAATGTGATGGTTAACCATAAGAAGGTTTACCGGCTCTATTGCGAAGAGAAGCTCAAGTTGCGTGTCAAAAAGGGGCGCCGAATCAAAAGTGAGAAGCGGGGAGATGTTGTGTCACCCACGGCTTCGAATCAGCTGTGGACAATGGACTTCGTCCATGACGCTTTGTGTGATGGTCGCTCGTTCCGTACTCTTAATGTGCTCGATGCCTACACCCGACAATGTTTGCACATCGAAGCAGATACTAGTCTGAGCGGCGAACGAGTCGTGCGCGTCCTGGATGATCTCCTTCTCAAAAGAGGAAAACCACAAGTTATCCAGATTGACAACGGGCCGGAGTTCCGAGGGCAGAGGCTCGACGTTTGGGCGTACCAAAACCAAGTCAAGCTGCACTTCATCGCACCGGGCAAACCCACTCAAAACGGGCATATCGAATCGTTCAATGGCAAGCTTCGCGATGAGTGTTTGAACCAAGAATGGTTCACCTCTCTCCAAGAAGCCAGAATCGTGCTGGAAGCATGGCGCACCGATTACAATACCCAGAGGCCACACAGTAGCCTCAACCAATTACCGCCCGATGTTTGGGCTCAAAGACAAGACGAGAAACTCTCGAATCAAGTGGGATGACGTTGGGGAGAAGGTCA
>SEDW01000219.1 GCA_004193325.1 Pseudomonadota bacterium
GGAGATTCAGGAATCTGTAGAGCCAGGGCTACGGAAATCCCGCCACGAAGTCCGCCCCACCAGAGGATGCGTTTGGCCCTTGGTGAGAATTCACGGAACTTCTGGAGGAGAGTGATAGGGATGGCGACCGATACGAATCGAGCCATGAGAACGACAGGTATGGCGACGAAACCAAAGGCGAGAGATATTCCGCTGAAGCTCAAAACCATAAGCTCGAGTCCAATAAGGACAAAGAGCAGGGCGTTAATCAATTCATCGATCAACTCCCAGAAATCGTCGAGGCGTTCGATTGAGGCATTCGACATGGCGAGCTTCTTACCGTGATTGCCGATCAGCAATCCAGCGACAACCACAGCCAGAGGACCAGAGGTATGAAGCTGTGCTGAGAGAGCATTGAGACCTGTTACGAGGGAAAGGGTCATCAAAACCTCGACCCGATAATCATCCACTTTTCTGAGGAGCAGGAATACGCCGTAACCGACAACGAGGCCCATGACTATCCCGCCCACAACCTCCTGGAGGACGAGAGCGCTCACCATCTGCAGGCTGGCGTCGGCAGGGGCGCGAATGTAGTCGAGGATCGCGAGGAAGAGGACGATGCCCGCACCGTCATTGAAGAGGGATTCTCCGGTGATTTTGATTTCGATCCCGCGACTCACTTTCACTGTTTTGAGAATGCTCAGAACCGCAACAGGATCGGTCGGTGAGATCAGAGCACCAAAGAGGAGAGCGTAAGCAAAAGGAACGTCGAGCCCCATCAGCTTCCCTGCACAGTAGACCAGCCCACCCACAACCAAAGTAGAGATGAGGACGCCAACGGTGGCGAGCATGGCGATCGGAAGACGTTCAGCTTTTAAGTCTTCAATTTCTACGTGAAGTGCACCGGCGAAGAGGAGAAAGCAGAGCATGCCCTGCATGACCGTGGTGGAGAAGTCGAGGCTGTGGAGCATCTTGACTGTTGTGGCAGCAAACTGATGGCCGATGCCGACCGCGTTAAGCGCGACGAGGACAAGGGAAAAGGTCACGGACAAGGCCATGAGTCCAACCGCCATTGGCAGCTTTATGAAGCGGGCATTCAGATAAGCAAACGCCGCAGCTGCCGTCGTCAGAATCGCAATCAGATTGAATAGATCAGAACTCATCATGTCCTCGCCGCAATGAAATCTCGGTCCGCGAAAGCTATAGAACTCACAGCCAAGCTCCCACAGGATTTGCTCGAGGCCACAGGCGCCTGGTTTGCCGAACGTGTCTGATCTCTGATTGATTCTCCTCTTTGAGTCCATTAAAGTCCTGGCAGGTACCCTTTCTGTCAGGAGATTCTGCATGAAAATATTGACTATCCTTACCGGCAAAATCATCCCTGTGGAATTTCGTGGCAAACCTATTCCGACAGGTTTTTTTAAGCATCCTGTGCCAGGTCCGGTAATGCTGCGCAGCCTGACTCTCGAGGGTGATGAGCAAGCGGATCTGCGGGTTCACGGCGGAGCAGATAAAGCGCTTTACGCCTATCCATATGACAGCTACGACGCCTGGCGCAGATTTAAGCCTGGCATCGATTTTCAGCCGGGAGCTTTCGGCGAAAATCTCTGTATGTCCTCACTGGATGAAAAGGAAATCTGTCTAGGCGATACCTTTGAGTTGGGTGACGCTGTGATACAGGTGACGCAACCGCGCTATCCTTGCTTTAAGCTTGGCATCAAATTTAATGATCAGGCGATGGTTCAGGATTTTGACCGCTTTGGTAGACCTGGAGTCTATTTTCGCGTCTTGCGCGAGGGCCTCATTGCGGTAGGTGATGAGATGAAACTTGTAAAGCGGGAGGCGGTCCTTGTCCCCGTACAGGAAATTTTTGAGATGACCGAACTGGATCCACTGCGAATCGAGGAAATTCTTCAGGTGGAATCGCTCACTGAGAAGATGCGGAACAAATATCAATCCTTTCTCGATTCTCAGTCGGCGATGGTTCCTGAGTAGGCCCGTCCACCAAAAGAAAAGGAGAAAATTTCATCCCTTGCGAAGGGATTGAGATCTTCTCCTTTTGTTATTTCAGAATCGTTAGGGCGTAGAGCTTATCTTGATCACAGTCGATCAGCGTTTAAATGAGAAAGGTCTTCGACTCTAGGACGCGGCCTTGAGCACAAAATGTTTGCTCAATGATTTTACAACATTATTTAATTCTTTCTCCACGAGTAGGACGAGGTCCTCGGCCGGAAATCTCTTGTCAGTAGACGCCATTCGCTCAATGCGGTTGCATATTTCACTAAGGCGAAGCGCTCCGAGATTGCGAGACAAACCCTTCAGTTTGTGGCTGTAGTGTTCCACACCCGCAAGCGACTGACTGCGGAATGCCACGAGCAGATTTTCTGCAGTGTGAGGCGCGTCTTCATTAAAGGTCTGAATCAGACCGTTGACAAAGGCTCCCTCTTCGCTCGGGTCTTCAAGTTCTTTAAGATTCTCTATGACCGAATCGTCGATAGAGGGTAGGGCACTGAATTCATTTAGGCTTGGACTTTGCATGGTTTCAACCTCCTTTTCAGGGAAAGCAGTTTTCAGAACAGCGATCAAATCTTTAAACATGAGGGGCTTGCTCATGAACCCATTCATGCCTGAGGCGAGGCATTTGTCCTTGTCCTCGGCAAAGGCGTTGGCCGTCAGCGCAATGATGGGGATGTGCTGGAACGCGGCCCCCTCTTGTGCGCGGATGAACTGAGTTGCCTGAAAGCCATCCATGACAGGCATTTTACAGTCCATCAGAATCACATCGAATGTCGAAGCGCTGAGAGCTTCGATCGCCGAATGTGCGTCCTCGAAGAGTTCGGCTTTGAGACCGAGAACCTTTAACATCCTGTTCGCAACATCACGATTCAGCTTGTTATCATCAACGACCATAGCTTTGCGATTCTTAAATCCGAGATCCTCGCTGAGGGATTCGTCGCCGGATTTTTTGCGTTTGACATCCTTCGACACCTCTTTGAAGTGACCCAATTCCTGATAAATTTCTTGCTGGAGAAGAGCTCCGTTGACCTTAGATCGCCCTTCCATGGCCGCATCGCGATCGGAGACCCGGCAGAGAAAGAGCGTATTCATTTTTTGCGGCACTGTGTTTTCGATGAAGTCACTGCGCATCTTGGGATCGCTCGGCATATCGATCAGCAGGACATCTTCTTCCTGACCGTGGAGACCATCTAGGCTTTGGATATGATTTGGGATGAGCCCGCGCATCTTCATCTGTTCAGCGAGAATTTGATAACGGTTTGGATTTTGCGTGTAGATATGGGCTTTCTTTGCGGCAAAATCGCTTCGGACTGATGATTTGCTTTCCACGGTTATGAGCGGCAGAGCAAACCAAAATGTGCTGCCAACTCCTAACTCGCTTTCCGCCCCTATGCGCCCACCCATGAGTTCGACGAGTGCCTTACATATGGAGAGGCCCAGTCCAGTGCCTTGGATCACCGCCTCGTTCTGCACCATGACTTGCGAGAAGGGTTTAAAGAGATCGCCGATCTTCTCCTTGACGATGCCGCGGCCGCTGTCTCTAACTGAGAATTTGACGTAAGGCGAGCCCATAGGAGATTCCCCGCTGAGTTCAACCGATACGGTGATCATGCCTTGCTTGGTGAACTTTAGGGCATTGCTCAGGAGATTGAGAAGGATTTGCCGGAGGTGGTTGAGATCGCCTCGGTAATTCGTCGCGATTGTAGGGTCGATGAGATCAGCTATGACGAGATCTTTTTCTTCGGCAATCGGAACCAGGGAGCGAAGCGAATCCTCTACCAGATCCCTCAGGTTGAACTGCACCTCCTCCAAAACCGTTTTGCCAGCCTCAATTTTAGACAGATCGAGAATATCCGAGATGAGATCGATCAGGTGTTTGCTGGTGGCCTTCAGGCTATTGACGAGCTCTTTGTCGTCCTCGGAGAGGTTGGGCGAGAGGTTGAGAAGTTGGGCAATACCGATAACGCCATTCATGGGCGTTCGAATCTCGTGGCTCATCTGGGCGAGGAAACGACTTTTGAACTCGGTATGCCGCTGAGCCTCTTCACGGGATTTCTTGAGAGCGGTGAGCATCTCGTTTCGTTCGGTGGCAAACTCCAGGGTCTTCTTGAGGCTGATCGACAGAAGATCTTTTTTTAGCACAAAATCCTGTGCGCCATGGGAAACGGCAAGGCTTGCAATCTGGTCCCCTTCCACACCGCTCAAAATGACTATAGGAATGTCGCTTGCCATTGCATAGACGCTGATAAACGTCTCAAGACCGCTGGAATCGCCGACGTTCATATCGAGGAGGATAGCATCAAAGCGTCTGATTTTGAGGATCGCGGCTGCCTCAGAGACACAGGTTGCTCTGGTAATGGACGACATTGGAAAGCCGTCCTGTGCAAGGTTTCTCGTTTCAAGCAAATAGTCCTGCGCATCATCTTCTATGACAAGGATTGACCTGAGCTGGCTAAGCAATCGGGATTTTCCTGTTAGCATAGAATAAACCTTCCCCTCAACATATCGAATGACAATTCGTCTCGTTACCCACCTCACTCCTATCGGCTAAACTTTTTTCTCATGAAGCAAAAATCTCGGGGAAATCTGGCGGTAAAATCCTTCCTTTTTTTAATGATTATATGTTCCTGACCTGTTCTTCTGCATAAACATCCTCGCGCTGCCCAATGAGAAATCTTTGCCGAACGTTGGAATCGCCTTTTTCAACTGTGATATTCAGACGGTGTTTTTAGATTAATAGTATGCAACGAAATCGAAACTTATTTAGCTCGCTTCTCGAAACGCTTCGGAATAAGGGCCTGGGTCAGAAATAATCACGTCATGCAGATCACGTTGTTCAAAAGGTTCGAAGATTTTAATGCCTCTCAAGGCGAGTTCCTGACCAATAAAACCTTTTTCATTGATGCCTAATGGGAAGCATCGTGTTTGCAAAAAAAGGATTTGTTCGCTCACTCGGGTATGGAGGTACTTTATTTCGTGGGTAGTAAACGTCGATTTATATGATTGAGGCAGGATCATAAACTCTGATCCCCTGTCCTCCGATAGAGTTGCAGAATAACGTGTAAGCATAGAGTGCTGAAACTGGCGGCGGGTGCACATGAAGAAGTTTCTGCACGGGATCTCGTATCTTCTTTCTCTTGTCACGATCATTATATCCTCCGGAGCCGTGGTCGCCTACACGCTGGACTTTCCGGCATTAAACCTTTCTCTGCTATTCCCCGAAGCGATCGCAATGCGCTTTAACACCGCGCTCTGTTTCGCTTTGATTGGTCTCGCGAGTCTTGGCAAACGCAGAGGATTTCTAGGGCGTATTCAGTTTATTCTGCTGACCTTCGCCCTCTTGCTGTGCTCAATTACTATGATCAACCATCTCTTCGCTACCAATCTTACGCTCGATTTCAATCTTCCTGCTCGATTTCTTTCGATCAAATATCATTATTTGATTCGAAGTAGCATCTACTCATCGATTCTACTCATGGTTCTTGCCTGCGGCTATATCCTCTTGTCCATACAGCTGTTCAAACGCATTTACGTAGCAAACCTAGCCGTGGTCATCCTTTCCCTCTCGCTCTTAATGTTGATCGCAGTCTTCCTGCAGTTTCCATTGGGCAAGATTCGGCCGTTGAATGAATACGTGGCCCTTCTTACGACTCTTCTTTTTGTTTTAAACTCTGTGAATCTTCTTATCCAATCCCTTAGAGACTTTCGGCCCAAGCGCAAATCCTCCTTCGTCTTCATTCCGCTCTGGGTTGGAATGCTCGCATTATCCCTTGGCTTTGGGCTTTTCATGACTTGGGCATCTTACTACGACTTCAATGCAAAATTACAGGCCGAGCAGCGGCTTCGAGCGGCGAGCGAATCGATTCAAAATGATGTCGATGCTGTAGAGAAATCCATGCAGAGGATGGCGGATCGGTGGATGTTCTCGAGGGGTATTGGAGAAGCTGCCTGGAAAGCCGATGCCATGCGATCGGTCGAGGATCTGCGATTTTTGAAGTACATTATAAAGCTCAATGCCAATGATAGTCCTCAATGGTGGGTCTACCTTGATCAGGACCTGCCGCGGGATCCTCCTCCAGCTCGTTATTTCAGCAAACTCACGACAGAGCTTGAGCAGTCCTTTACCAAGGATCGAGTGTACTACGATCTCGGTGCCAGTCTTTTCCCTGACGAACAGGAACTGATCCTCTTCTTTCCTCTAAGAATCGAAGGCAGAAAAGATGGTTTCTTCGTGGCGGTTCTGGATGAGAAAGAAATTATTGATGAACTTATTCTGAGATCTGGAATCACCCTCCTGCGGGTCCGGGCAGGGGACCGCGATCTTGCGACAAATGATATTCGAGGAGAACGCGAGAGTCTGCGAAAGATTGATTCAGAGATAGTGGTTGGTGACTTTTCCTATTATGCCACGGGTTACTATCCTGTGACGACGATCAGTAGCGGCCATGTCCTGGTTGTCCTTATTGTCTCGCTCGGCACCGCCGGCCTTTTTCTTGGCGTGCTATATCTGAAATTCAATGCCGATCGACTGCGTATGGCTGCCGAGATGAATGAAAAGATCGCTCGGATCACCCTCGATGATTCGGTTATGGGGGTGCTTCGGGTCAAAGGTTCAGGGCTCATCACCTACAGCAATGCGGCCGCTAATCATATCCTGGGTTATGGCGAGCGGGAATTGCTCGGGCAACATTTGGATATCTTGATTCCGCCTGAATTGAAACACATTCATGGCAACCATTTTAACCGTTACCTCGAGGCTCCTTATTCGCGAAAAATGTTTGTGCTCGACAAGGAAATTGAAGCCTATCGCAAAGATGGGACCTTCGTACCGATCGAGGTCTCGCTTTCTTATCTCAAGGTCTCAGATG
>SEDW01001214.1 GCA_004193325.1 Pseudomonadota bacterium
CATCACAGGTCTGCGAAATGACAAAGCGCTCGGTAGCCGGGCGGCGAATGTCAGCCTGGATCTGCTGATGGTTACTCTCATCGATCATAAAGATCGGGCCATCGGGAATGGGATATATCGTCTTCTTATCCTGCACGGGCTGCGGGACCATGATGACTTTGGGCTCATCAGATTTACGGTGCTGCATCGTATAAGAGCCGATGTCAGAGCCGTAGCTCTCGTAAATCTTGTTCGTTCTAAAGATGCTGCCAGCCACCGATAGCGGCACCGCAGCTTCTGCCAGGAGCTTACAGATCTCTTGGGCAATCGCATAAGGCTCACAAACGAGCACAGGAGAAATCCCCTGCTCAATGTAGGCCTGCATCGTATGGAGGAGGCGCTCCTTTTCCTTTCTTCGACTCGGATGGTGCGAAGGCGGATAAGGCGTGTAGGCGCCGAGAATCAAGGTGTCCGCGCGTTTGAGCTGCATCGTTCGGGAGATCCCGGTCTTTTGCGGCTGAAGGCGCGGCGCATAGAGGAGCGATCCATGGCGGTTTTCCACGTACAACGACGCGGCCCCGAGTCCTGATCCCGATGGGAGGAGTTCGAGTTTGAATTGGCCAATGGAGACGGTTTGATTGTAGGCAACGACAAGTGCATTGAGGCGGATGTTGTTGATTGCGAGGAGGCGTGTGGTCTCTTCGGTGGCGATGACCTTGGAGGTTGTGCGGCTTTTTAGACTAGCTGCACCCGAGAGAAAGGAGAGATCCGTTGTGAATTGGGCGTCAAGCCACAGGATAGAATCGCCAATACGAATTCCATCTTCTGTGGGAAAGAGATCCCAGCTCGCAATGTCCGTCTCGTGCTCCAGCATAACCACCTTCGCAAAGGCCTCGGCTTTCTACCGTTATATAGGCCTCTGGAGGTATGGTCAAGCCAGCCCGACAGGTTATTACAAGAGCTTACGAAGGAATGCTGAAAGGCGAGGAAAACACTGTCAGAATCCTCTTGTCATGAGTTCGCCATCGCCGTAGCGGACGTGGTAGGTCATGCGCCAATAGAATACAGCAAAGGGTGTAGCGCCCTTATCACTGCCGTTATTGAAGAGTTTATAGAGTGCCACATAGCTGTGGTACTGCTCGGTGATCTTGTTGAATTGAATCCGACTGCTGTCATACAAACCGGCCATGGACATGCCCTCCTCTATGCC
>SEDW01000220.1 GCA_004193325.1 Pseudomonadota bacterium
AGAAATCAAAGAAAAAGCCATAGATGTCACGATCGATCGCATGCGCCAGCATGGATTCGAAAAGATCAGACTTGTGGATGTAGCGAAAGAGCTCGGAGTGAGTCATGTCGCGCTTTACTCTCATTTTAGGGACAAGGCAGCGCTTCTCGATGCGGTTTCGGAGAGATGGCTAACGGAGATCGATAAGGATCTTGAAGTCATCTGCAAAAAAACCAAGGACCCTTCTGAAAAAATCCATGCCTGGATGTTGAGTCTGCACCGAGCGAAGATCAAAAAGGTGAAGCACGATCCTGAGCTGTACAAAGCTTTTAATATTTCGACTGAGATTGAAAAGCCTTTCATTCGTAAACATATGGATACGATGCATTCCCAGCTGGTTGGACTCATCAAAGAGGCAATTGCCGCTAAGCGTCTCAAGGATGCTGATGCGGAGGTCATGGCATCAATTATTTTTGAATCGATGCTGGCCTTTAATCATCCCAAGCTCGTAGCTCAGTATCTCGAAGTTAAGAGGGAGCCTCTTTTGCGAATGGTTTTGGATAATGTGCTTAGAGGTTTGAAGATTCTCGCTTAAGACTTGGGACAAATCTTCCATCGAGCGCGATACGCTGTCAGCAGAGGATCATGAGAATGCAGTTGTCGAAACATACAATAGTGAGCTGGCTTCTTTCGTTCAAGCCCATGCCGATCCTTGCAAGCCGGCGAGAGAAGTTTCTGAGTTGCCTCGGCGCTCTTCTTGGACTGGTACTCACTGAGCGCATCTCGCACTGGGCCCTTGGCTCTGACAGCGCTTGGCTCATTGCTCCTATGGGGTCCATTGGCGCAGCCTTGGTCCATCGTCGGAGGTAATATCATTTCCGCCATTATCGGCGTCAGCTGCGCATTACTTATTCCTGATCGTGGTCTTGCCGCGGGTCTGGGAGTCAGCGTGGCCATTGGCGCGATGTTCTTCCTGCGTTGCTTACATCCACCCAGTGGTGCGGTGGCTCTAACAGCTGTGCTTGGTGGACCTGCGATCGCCAAGCTTGGTTACTCCTTTGTCCTTTTTCCCGTGGCAGTCAATTCCATCAGCCTTATGTTGCTTGCTGTGCTGCTCAATTTGATTTTTAAACGCAAGTATCCTCACTCGCATACTCCTGTAGCCTCAGTCCACAAGACCAAGGATCTGCTCCCAAGTGAGCGGCTGGGCTTTAAGCGAGAGGATTTGGAGATGGCGCTCAAAGATCATGGGGAGCTTCTCGATGTGAGTACTGCTGATCTCGCAGATATTTTGAGTCAGGCCGAGGTGCTGGCTCACCGGCGAAGATTCGGAAATATTCGCTGCCTTGATATTATGTCGAAGGATCTTGTGGTGGTTAGGGCTAACAGCCGCGCGTTAGAGGCTTGGCAGCTTATGATTAAACACAAGGTAAAAGCCTTGCCTGTTGTAGATGATTCCGGGGTTTTGCTCGGAATCATAACTTTGCACGATTTTATCGTTTCGCATGACACTGTAGGAATCGAGGCAGGGCCGATCGCGTTCGATCCAGACAAGTTGGTCGAAGCGCTTATGAGCAAGGACGTTTTAAAAGCGAGTCCAGAGCGTTCTATCGCTGAGCTAGTGGCGCTATTCTCCGATGGAGGACTTCATCATCTTCCAGTCGTCGACTCATCGGACAGGCTCTTAGGAATCGTTACCCAATCAGATATGGTTGCGGCACTGTTTCAGAATCAAATACATTGATTTAATACTGTGTGAATGCGAGATACTGACCATCTTCAATACCTGTCATCCATTCGAATTTTTTACCGTCATAGGTCACGAGCACGATTCGGTTTGCACCCTGCTCAACGACAAACATATTGCCAACCAAATCTATAGCGATACCGGTGGGGCCCAGGAGGTTATTGGCGACGAGTTGCGCCTCCCCTGGTTCGCGCTGATTGTAGCGGTAGATCTCGCCGGCGAGTGGATCGGCTTTGGCTACGTAAACCCGTCCTGTGCCATCGATTGCGATATTGTTAGGGCTTTGAATTGAGGCTGTGGGACCTTCAGCAGTCCATGACCAGAAGACTTTGTTCTCATTAAAGAGACCGACGAGAGGAATATCGTCCACCCCAAAGGCCAGGGCGCTTGCTACCGATGCATAAGCACCAAAAAGTTTTTTATCGCTGATTCGCGAGACCGTTTTTAATCCATCCTGAGCTACGTAGACCTCACCGAAGCTGTCTGTTGCCACCACACTCGGTGAGGAAAGGCCTTCGGCGAGCACAGTGAAAGGGCTCGAGCCAGCTGGGAACTTTAAGACCCGCCCAGCACCATATTCCGCAACATACACGTTTTGAAAACGATCGGTGACAACACCGCGTGGATCGGAAAGACCTTCGGCAAGGAGAGTCTTATTCTTGTCTTTGTCGATCTTCCAGACCCTGCCCGCTGCGCCTTCGGTCAGGTAGATGGGAAAATCGAATACCGGGAGTTGTCCCTGCCTAAGAGCGCGTCCTGCTTCGCGACCACAGGCGCCCAGGAGTAATCCAATCGCGGCGATGACGGTCATAATTATCTTAGAATTTTTCATGAAGAATCTCCTCAGAAGCCAACACCAATGCCAAATAGGGGATAACCGTCTTTTTGAATGATCGGCTCGCTCAGATCTCTGCCGTCTTGTTTCTTAACGGTCTGAGATCTTATCTTGTAAGAAAATTGCAAGAAGACACCCTTGAGTCCTGAGCCCTCTGATTTGGTGCCGCTGAGATTGAAACGGGCGCCGAGACCAAGAGTCGAACTATTGCCGGTCTGCTCGGCAATGGCTCGATCGTTGTAGGATCGGTTCATCTGCAGTCCGTAGGCATAATCGATGTAAAAGGCTTTCCAAAAGAGTTCCAAGCGAGGTCCACTTGCAGTGTCGATTTCGGATTTGCCCTGCTTATCGTACTGGAAGAATGCTCCAACCGCCCACCACGCGCCATGATACGAGAGGTCCGTCTGTGAGAGAAATGTGCTGCCTTCGGATCCCTGCCCTCCCTGACGAGTTGAGTTGGAGAGTGCCATGATACCTGTAGCGGCAGTGATTTCTGCCCTTGCCGACGTCGATTCTACCAAGAGCGTCAGGAGAAAAAGGATATTAAAAAAGCGCATGATTCATATTCCTGTTTTTAACGAAGTGTCGTGAAGACCAAGACGTTTGAACTACTTGGATTCCCGAATTTATCGGCCGAAGTGACTTTGAAGCTGTAGTACTTATAAGGCGAAAGTCCTGTGAGTTCGATTTGATGAAAAGTCGTCAGCGTGTCGTTTCTCACAGTTGTGAGATTGGGATTGCCGACACCGTAGGAAACGACTGCAGTCGAAGGTTCATCAGTCAGCCAGAGTATAGTCGCCTTGGTCGAGCCTATTTCGGTCGCCTGTAGCGAAGAAATCACCGGCCCAGCTCCATCGTTTAATATCTGCGAGCTACCGGCAATGGTCTCGGTTTCTGGAGTGACAGCACGGATGCCGTCTTGAGTCAGGACAGAATCAGGATTGTCAGGGACGACGCAGACCTCGGTCGAGTAGCTACCTTGCAGATCAAGCTCAGGGCCGCTAATCGGAGCACTAAAGCCGCGTGCCGAGGTTGCTCCCGATCCACTGATGATCTGTGATCCTGCAAAGCTTACGTTGAGTTTGCCTTGTGACAGGAGGTCTCTCACCTGGCTGGCGCCGAAAAGAGAATTGAGGTTAAGTGTCACGGCTGTCGACACTCCAGTTGTAGGAATGGTGCTGAGAAAACTTTGGAAGGCGGGGATTGCTGCATCGTTCCAGGACTCCACTGAGGCCGTTGCAGTTGTGCGATCAAAGCCCGGTTCTGCCACGCCGATTCCGTTGATCACGATCGCAGCTTTGCCGGTGTTGTTACGCTTAACGGACATTAAGATATTAGCCGCCGACACTGTGATGTTTGAGAGATCAACTTTTGGCAGCGGAGCATCGAAGTTAAACTCCACCGCTTTATAAGTACCGATGGCAGCGCCCCAGCTTTGAAAGGGTGAGCCGACAGGGGCAGCGAAGGCTGCAGCTCCAACCGTATTGCCATCGTTATGGATGTAACGATTGGTGAAGGTGTAAGTAGGGCTTTGACTGCAGCTCAATGTGCTGTCTGAGATCGTGCGGCCCCGAAGAACAAGGTAAGCCTGATAAACGCGAGAGTCATCCCCGGTAACAACGTTGAGTTCATTCGTCTTAAGCAAATCGAGCGATGTCTTACTGCTGCCAGTGAGGAGATCACTCAGGAGTAGATCAAAGGTGTTTCGCGTTGCAACCTTGTAATGCGCGAGAGAAAAATCAATGAAATGAGTATTGGGAGTGTTCACTCCGTTGCCGAAATAAAGCTTATCGGTGATTTCAGTCGATGAGGAATTGACGTTCGCCAAAGGCGGACGGCCTGTGAAGACGCCGTTGACAAAGATGCCCTCAGTATCTGATGCATCTCTCGCAGTGTCGATGACCAGGTGAGCTTCAACGAACTGATAGTTATTCTGTGGAAAATTGAAATTGTATTGGAAAGGAGTCTGCGCATCCTGGACAGTTTGCCCAATCGCCGACGGAGTGCCGGTGAAGGGCAACATGGCCGCCGTCCAGCCGGGAATGCCGCTCGTCGCTTCGATAATCTGCGTGACGTTAACTATATTATAGACAGGAGCTGGCCGGGTGTACGTGGTGGATCCTGTTGTGACAACGGTTGGATTTGTCTCAGTCCGAGTGCCGCCTCCTCCACCCAGAACCGCATCCTCGAGGCCTGTGCCTTCGTCGTAGCCTTGTTTGCTGCCGCAGGCAGATCCCAGGGCCAATGTCAGTATAAGGACCGGCATCAATCGTGCGCATGGATTTTGCCTTTTGGAGACAAGACTTAAGCCGCACATGGTGATTCCTCTCGTAGGTGAAACAACGTCACTAAATTTCTTATAGAGAATTTCGACTCGGGCGTGGGTAAGGTGAGATAATGTTGTAAGCGGTGAGAAATACCGGGGAAACGAGCCTGATTTTTATATCAGTTTTAACGACGTCGGGCCAAGTAAGCGGAAGGTTGACAGTCAGCCATCTGTATTCTTGAGGTAAGAATTCACCTGGGTACGAGAAGCGAGATCACGCGGATCCGCTTCATCGATCGAAAATCTTGAAATTACACTTCTGTTTTGGCCGTTCCTAGCCCCACCGTATTCCAATCCACCTTGCGAGTAACAATCATTGCGAGCGCCAACAAGCTAAAGAGCAGAATCGATCCATAAAGAAGAGCATAGTCCTCTGATATAAGAATTCCGTAGGTCACCGAATTCAAAAGTGCGAGCGAGATCGCGAAGCTTATCGCGTGCTTCCAGGAATGGAGGACGAAACGCAAATAGAATCCGAGGAGGCTGATCGAGGCGATACTTGCGACGAGGTAGGCTCGGGCAAAGCTGATGTGCTCGGATAAGGCCAAGAGCAAAACGTAAAAGATCACCAGAGCCAGGCCCACAAAAGCATATTGAATGGGATGAATCGAAAGCTGCTTGATCGTCTCGAATGCGAGAAAGGCTGCGAAAGTCAGGGCTATGATAAGAAAACCGTATTTTACCGAACGTTCGGCTTGCTGATAAATATCGACTGGTTGAACGAGTTTAATGCCGACTTCCTGTTTTTCGAGTGCGAGTGGATCCAAATGGTCTCCAAGAGACTGTGCGACATTGGTTGAAAAATGAGTTGAGTCCCACTCCGCATTAAATCCCTGATCAAGAATACTGTGCTTCTTTGGAAGAGCCAGACCCTGGAAACTTGGGTGAGGCCAGTTCGATTGGATTTTAACTTTCGATTCTTCCCCAACTGGAATCCAGCCAAAGGATTGAGTGCCGCGCACATACATGTCGATGTTAAAGCTAAAGTCTCCTCCGCTTTGGACGTCCGAAGGCAAATCGATATAGAAGCCTCCTCCACTCTTGAGAGTTAATCCATTCAATCCAGCCTTCACTGGAACTTCTTTGTTATTCCAACTAACGAGTGGAATTGTCGTCAAGCCGCGGCTGTCTTTGATCATCACCACAAGGTAGGGTTGAAGTTTGTGGACCGTGCTTCCGGATGGAGCCGATAGAGTATTTGTGGAGGTAAAGTTGAAGTCGCCTTTGAGCTTGAGCTGACTGCCGTAGAGCAATATTTCATAGAGACTACGCCAGCGCCTCTCGACCTTCATGTCTCCATCGATCGTTAGATGCTTTGGGAGAATAAACTGTTCTCGTTTGATGACTTCGAGATTCGTTTGTTTGATTCCCTCGCCATCCACCGTCACTCTTTGGGTATGCAGTTCATAGGGCATGACTAGGATCGGACCTGCGATGACCTGAGATCCTGCAATAATATGAGCCATTTCTTTATAGACCTGATCGCGCCGCTCGCTGCGTTCACTGACAGTTCCGAGAACGGCTATAAGTGAGACGTGAACCTGAAGAGAGCCTAGTAGCTTCTTGTGAGAGGAGTCTGAAGTCTATGTGTGTTGAATGTGAAGTCTTACACCTTTACCGCGAGGTAGAGACGCACCTCTGCTCCCCCTTCGGAATGATTGCTGATTTCCACTTGCCCCTTGTGAAGGAGCATAACCTGTCTGACAAAACTCAAGCCGAGACCTGTGCTCTTGGCTCCGCCGTGGGGTCTCGGCAGGGAGTAGTAGCGCTCAAAGATTTTGTCCTTCGCGTAGTCGGGAATGCCTGGACCCAGGTCCCTTAGAGTCAGGCACCATCGATCGCCTAATCGCTCGAGCTGAATACGGACTGCGGCACCCTGAGGGCTGAACTCAATTGCGTTCTCTAAAATATTGGAAATAGCCTGTTCGAGGAGAAATCGGTCACCCAGAACGTGAGCAGAATCTGGCGATTTGATTTGCAGGTCGAGTTTTTTAACCTCAAGGGTTGCGGCTGAGGCCTCAGAGATTCGAGAAATGACCTTTACGAGATCGACTGGCTCAGGGTCCTGCAGACTCTGCCTGTATTCCAGAGTTGCCTGCCAGAGCATTTTTTCGATGAGGGTATGGAGACGTTTGGACTGGTCAAATATCGATCGCAGGAATTTTTGTCTCTGCAGCTGAGGCATCTCCTCCTGAAGAAGCTCTGAAGACGCTTGAATTGCGGTAAGAGGGCTTTTCATCTCGTGGGTGAGGGTCATGATGTATTCTTCCACGTAGCGCTTCCCTTCCAGCCTCTCTCGCATCGATTGAATGGACCCTCCGAGCAGTTTGATCTCTTTGAGGGATAGCGCAGGAAGAGTGGCACGATCCCCATGGGCGACCGCATTCGCGTAGGTCACCAGCTTTCTTATAGAGGTCGAAAGCCAGAAACTAATGATCAAACCGATGAGCAAGGAAGCGGCTAAGAGCAAGTATCCTCCACTTATGATCTTATTGCGGGTGCGCTGAATAAAAGGTTCGACGCTCAGATTCGATTTTGCAACTGTCAGGGAACCGATAATTTTGCCATCGGCCTTTATCGGAGCGGCTACATACATTGTGGTCGATTCTGAGTGTTCAGAATCAGGACTGCTGCGAACTCCGTATTGTCCCCGGAGCGTGAGGTAGACATCATTCCATTGAGAAAAATCTTTGCCGACAGATTCTTCGATCGAATCGTAGACGACGATTCCACTCGCGTCAGTGATATAGATTCGAAAGCCAGGTCGCTGCCGGGAGAATCCCCAGATGGA
>SEDW01001215.1 GCA_004193325.1 Pseudomonadota bacterium
CACGGAGACCATCTTGGCTCAAAAAACCAAGCGTATCGGCTCCAATAAAATCACGAATCTCTTCGACAGTATTGGTTGCAGCCATCAGCTGACTCCTCTCCGGTGTATCAACACCGAAGTAGCAGGAGTGGGTGATAGGCGGCGAACCGAGGCGAAGGTGAATTTCTTTCGCTCCAGCTTTTCTCAGCATGCGAAGTATCTTCATCGACGTCGTCCCACGAACGAGACTGTCATCGACCACGATCACGCGTTTGCCGCGCAACACGGAATCGACCGGACTCAATTTGAGTTTGACCCCAAAGTCGCGAATCGATTGTGAGGGCTCAATAAACGTACGGCCCACGTAGGGATTTCTAACGAGGCCTATTTCCATGGGAATTCCTGCAGCGTTGGCATAACCCAAAGCCATTGGAATACCCGAATCAGGCACTGCAATCACCACATCCGCATCGACGTGAGTCTCACGGGCTAGGACTTGGCCCATGCGTTTCCGAAGGTTATAGATCTCTTCCCCAAAGACCTTTGAGTCGGGACGCGCGAAGTACACCGGCTCAAACGAGCAGAAGCCTTTACGGGCATCGGGGAAGGGATGATGCGACTTCACAAGGCCATCGGGAAAAATCTCGATGATCTCGCCGGGCATGATCTCACGTTCGAAATCCGCATCGAGGAGCTCAAGCGCGCAGGACTCACTCGCCACAACCACAGCTGTGCCGCGGCGTCCAAAGACAAGCGGACGAAATCCGAAGGGATCGCGGAGAGCATAGAGACGGTCTTTGGTGATGATGAGCAAGGAATAGGCTCCCTTAACTTCGCCCATCACTTCGACCAGGCGTTCGAGAACCGAGGCTTTTTTACTACGGGCGAGCAGGTGCATAAACGTTTCAGTATCCGAGGTGGACTGAAAGATACTGCCTTTGGCTTCGAGCTCACTCCGAATCATATGGGCATTCGTGAGGTTACCGTTATGCGCAATCCCGATGTTACCGAGAGCGGTATTAAAAGTGAAAGGCTGAATATTTTGTGTAAGACGGCTACCACCAGTCGTGGAATAACGATTGTGACCGATGCCCGAAGAGCCTTCGAGTTTGAACACGATATCTGGCGGAAAAACATCGCCGACGAGGCCGAAGGCTTTATGACCTGTGAAATCTTCGCCACCATTGAGTGTTACGATACCCGCTGC
>SEDW01000221.1 GCA_004193325.1 Pseudomonadota bacterium
ATCAAAACAAAAAAGTCTTCGAAAAAAGAGGACAAAACTAAAAAATTCGATGTTCCGACTCTTGTCGAGCAAACAGCCCAGGTCAAATTCTTCAAAAAGTTTCAGAAAGAATTGGATGCTCCTTCCCGGGATTTCAAAAACCTCAAGGCGTTTGCCGCATTCGCGAAAGTTGATCGTGCCAAAGATCAAAAGACCCTCGTTGCTTATAGAGCCGATCATTTTTTAACGACAGAAAACATCACTTTCACTTCGGTGGCGTTGGCACAGGTTCGACATTCGGGCTGGAGCCATCTCCTTGGTAATCTCCTTGTGTTCCTGACATTTGGAATCTATCTGGAATCTCGGCTTGGCCCGACCCGCTACCTCCTCGCCTATATCGTGACGGGAAGCATAGGTCTCGCCTTCAACGCTCTTTATTTCATGCCTCCGGGCATTCCGCTCGTGGGAGCTTCGGCAAACATATCCGGGGTGATGGGGCTTTTCTATATTCTCTTTTTCCAGGCCCGTATGCGCATGCTTCTCTACTTTTTTTGGGTGAGAACCATATTTGTACCGGTAAAATACGCTCTCCCGCTCATCTTTTTCGTATCCGATCTTACCGGCGCGCTCCAGTCGCTCAACGAAAGTGGCAAAGGCGGTGTCGCACACTTTGCCCACCTCGGTGGCCTGATAGCGGGCATGGCGATCGGTTGGATCTTGTTAAAAATGCGGCCCCTTCCTGCTCATTTCCTCTACGAGTCAGAACTTCTAGCCTTCAAACAGCTCAGTGACAATCGGCAGATTGATCAGAAGATATTTCTCGCAAGGGACATGCTGACGATCAACGCGGACAACAATGTCGTCCGAAGCGCGACTCTGCAGGCGATTCTCGGGCGCCCTCAGATCCTATTGAGCCCAACGCCGAACCAGGCGCATGCTTTTCTACAGCAGCATCTCGACAGTTACTGTGCGATCAACATTAAGGACCAGCAGATCGGCAATGCCTATCGAATGGTGGGAGCCCTCCCCCTCATGCTGCCCTTCGCTCATTTTCTAGGCTCCTTAGGTCAGACCAATCATCTCCTGCTCGCTGACTATGCCGTTGCCCAGAAAAATCTCTTCCTGTCCCTGAGGCTCTACGATGCCTTCATTTTGCGGTGGAATGGCAGCGAAAAAGAAGCATCGCTCCGCGTGACCTCTGTCTCCGTACTCCAGGCTATGCCGGACGAACCCGTGGTGGGAGAAGCTCTTCATTCTTATCTCGAAACCTATCCTCACAGCGCGATTCGCCTGGAACTGATGGATAAGATCAATAGGGTCCAAGGCCAACTCGATCGTATGAATAGAAAGGAGGAGGACTATGAACCGAACCGTGCAGGCTAAGCCCAAAGAGGGCGTGAGAATAGCACCGGCGTTTGCCCCGAGCATTCCGCGGGAACTCTCCGGGATTAAGCTTCATCACAGTCTCGACGAAGATTTCTCGGTCTACCCATCGGCGAATTTCGTTGAGAGAGTGTTTGCTTTGGGGATTGATTACTTCGTCCTTGGCATCGCGGTCACTCTTTTAGAATCGCCTTTTGGCAGAATCGTGGCCCAGCTGACTGAGAATAGCAAGAGCCCCAAAGTTACACTTTTATCGATCCTGATCTGGTTGATAGCGTTGGCCCTTCTTCAAATCGCGCCCTTGGTCTTTTGGGGACAAACTTTGGGAAAGACCTTTTTCGGCCTTCGTGTTGTGAACGAAGACAATACCAAGGCTCTAACGAGCGGGCAGGTTATTCTCAGAGAGATCGTTGGCAAATCGATATCAGCGCTCCTCTTCGGCATCGGCTTTTTGATGATGCTCTGGAATCCGAAGAGACAGACTTTCCACGATAAGATTTGCGCTACAAAGGTTGTGAAGATCCGTCGGTAATATAAGACATGTGTTGGCGACGCACGGCTGCAATTCTAAATGACCGCTGAATAGATCGAATATATATCAGCAAAATCAGCATATTATAAACATAGCATTTACCCTATAATAGCCACGTAAAACGAGTCTTAGGCGCAATCCTCACGTTGAGGTAGGTATTGCTGGTCGGGTCGTCTAGTCCCAATCTCAATACGGAGACCTCCAGTGGAACCAAACATCAATCGAAGACAAATCCTGAAAAACTCATTCTTCGTCGGCGCGTCAGGAATCGCGGCAGTAGCGGGAGTCGCTGGCATTGCTAGAGCCGAAGAGCTTTGCAATACGAACGGCACGACTCCAGCGCAAACCGAAGGCCCCTTCTACCCCATCACAGCGCATGCTGACCTCGATGCCGATCTCACTATCCTCAAGGGCCAGACAGAACGCGCACGTGGCGAAGTCGTGGATCTTTGGGTCCGAGTCCAGGACGAAAACTGTCAACCCATAGCCGGCGCACTCGTCGATCTATGGCAAGCTTGTGCGACGGGCAAATACGATCATCCAAACGATCCTAATGAGGCGGACGTCGATCCCCTTTTTCAATACTGGGCCAAGGTCCATACCAATTCCAAGGGCTATGTAAAGCTCCGCACCATCAAACCCGGCGCTTATCCTGCTGACGATACCTGGTACCGTCCACCGCACATTCATTTTAAAGTGTCCGGCGAAGGCTTTCAGGAACTGACGACACAAATGTATTTTGCTGGCGAAGCGCTTAACAAAAAAGATTTGATCCTCCTCAACATGCCCGTTATGGATCGCAGCAAAGTCACTGTTCGTTTTACACGATCGACAGCTCAGGCTTTGCCTACAGGCATCTTTACGGTGACTCTCAAAGGTCTCGTTTAAAATTAAGGCCTCGGCCTTTATTCATCCATTCAGAGGAAAGAATCTCATGAAATCAATCATCGTTTTGGGTCTTCTCAGCCTTCCTGCAATCGCTCATGCCGAAGTCAATGTTCAGTGCTGGGACGGTAGCTTTGGCTATAATTATGCAAAAATCGTCGAGACGAGCCGCGGCGTTGAAGTCAGCATCACTGGCGCAAACCTTGGTCTGCCATCCCTCTACGACAACTGGAATCACTCCTTTAACCTTGGCAACTTTACGACAGGCAGCAAACCCTCTGTTCACATCGTTCTACACGCTAAAGCTGAAGTAAAAGACGGCACAAGCACCTGGACCGACAAAGTCTTTACAGTCGAAGAAAATGGCTGGCAAGTGGCGAAATATCCGAAACTCTGGGTTCGCCACGGCGCTAGAAATCTCGGTCAGTGGCAATGGCTCTACTCGGATATCGAAGTAAGCCAGGTCACTGTTAAATCGAGCGACGACGGTGTTTCGGTTTCATTCCGTCAGCACTACGCTCCTGGTCAGCCTGAACTACAGACTCTCCACGTAGGCTGCTACACGAAGGACGCTCCTGAGAGCCTCGCTCTCCCAGCTGAGATCGCAAATGTCATCGACGCGGCTCCTGCTGCGCAAACAAAATAAGTAATTTTTTTTTGGGCAATAAAAGAGAGGCCATCGCAGTCTGCGATGGCCTCTTGTTTAGTTCGGAATAAAAAATCAGAGCTTTTCAGGAATAGCTGCTTTTTCGGCAGCCGCCTTTGCTCGCTCGAGTTCGGCATTTGCCCTTTTCACCCCAGCATTTGCATATCGAATCTCATTTGCTGCCGCCTCCGCTGCTTTCAGATAGGTAGCATCTCCCGGATTGGATCGCACGGCATCGTCGGCTTTCGCCTTGGCATAATTAGCATTTTCCACTCTGAGATTAGCCGCATCCAATTCGAACTGGGCATCGACATAATCCTCAGCTGGATTGGTCATGGAACTGCAGTAATCCTTAGGGAGTTTCAAATTAACTCCCGAAGTCTTTTGCACCCAGCACAGATTTCTTGAGAGTAGACCATTGACCGTAAAACTCGACTCCTCGCACTCGGAACCGTTATTGGCAGTGCTGATACCCAGTTGTTTCCAGGAACCCCAGGATCCTTTGACAAAGACTGGTCCACCACTTTCGCCCTGACAGATAAAGTCCTTACCCTTTTTTGCATTGGACAATAAAAAATCCCCGCGCTTCGGATCGTAGGTGAGTTCTCCCTCGGGCTTCGCTATTACGCTCCGATTCGTCTCAAATTTGAGGCCGTAGAGCTCGGTGCTTCCGGTCTCGCGATAGCCGTAAGATACGACCCGAGCCGACTGTCCTGGAACCGTTACGAGTTCGATTTCTTTAGGATCGCTTAGAAAATCCAGGTAATCCCCTGAGGCAAAGGGCAAAGGTTTAGTCAACTGAATGTAGCCGAAGTTATATCCATCGAGCGTAGGGAACTCGAGTCTCACCTTATACTTCTCGATAGGAATGAGCTGAGGGATCTCGGCCATATCCGAGCCGTTGCCGATGTAGAGCGAATGGGGATTATTGTATTGGGGCAGTAGGCAATGCGCGGCGGTGATGACGATCGTCGGTGTGATCGCTGTTCCTGTGCAGTAGACATGCTTTTGAACATTGGCAATGCCGACGACTGTGGGCCAGTCCTTCATCTTCACGGCTTCGGTGCTGATGACCTTGGGAGCGCTTGTTTGCGGATTAACCGTGCGACAGGCCAAAGTCCCGAAGGTCAGGGCAAATACCCCGAGTACCAGAGGAGCCAAAGCTAGACTATTCATTCCCTACCACCTTAACTTATTAGAATAAAAGTCAACGCTTTGGCATTTTTTCAAAAAGATGCGCAGCGTGAGTCCTAGACTATTGTAATGCGGATAGAGGCGATGACCCTCTAATTTTTCCAGTGGAGGAGAATTTTATCGGGCCCAGATGATTGACGCTGATGCTTAAGAGGAGGAGTGCACATTCTTAGCTATCGTCTCAAGCAGCTCTTTGGCGTTGAGAGGCTTGGTGAGATGACCATTGCAACCGGCAGCGTGCGTTCGGGCTCGTTCTTCGGCCATTGCATGCGCCGTGAGAGCAATGATCGGCTTGTGAAAGCCAGCTTCGCGCAAGGCCTTCGTAGCTTCGTAGCCATCCATGTAGGGCATCTGGATGTCCATCAGGACAAGATCATAGTCGCCCATCAAGCCCATACGGAAAGCCTCAACGCCGTTGACTGCCGAATCCACCGTTGCACCATTTTTGATAAGAACCCGGCGAACGAGAAGCTGATTGTCTGGAGAATCTTCGGCAAGAAGAACATTGATTCCGTAGAGAGGCAAGGCTGCTTTCGACGCTTCTAGACCAGGAGCCGACTGCAAAACCTTCGGCAGACCAAGATCCTTAGGCAAATCCGCTACGAAAGTGAACTCGAAAGCGCTTCCTTTGCGGCCATTGGCCTCAAGTAGACTCACATCGCCACCCAGCGCTTTGGCGAGCCGTTGCGAAAGCACGAGTCCGAGACCAGTGCCCCCATATTTTCGAGTCATGCTATTGTCGGCCTGAACGAAAGGCTGGAAGAGTTTATCGCGTTGTTCAGCGGAAATCCCCACACCGGAATCGACGATATTAACTTTAAATAATTTTTTGCCGTTGTTAAGCTCGCTGCTTCGGATGAAAATTTCAACCTGACCTTCATCAGTAAATTTCACCGCATTGCCGACGATGTTAATCAGTATCTGCCGCAGGCGAGTGGGATCAGAAACAATGCGTCTCGGAATATCACTCGATACGCTCAAGACGAGATCGATGCCTTTGGCCTTCACGCTTTCGCGGAAGAGATCCATAATATCATTGACGAGATCATAGATTGAGAATTCGATTTCTTCCGTTTCCAGCTTGCCCGATTCAACCTTGGCCAGATCGAGGATGTCATCGATGATACGAGTCAGGGC